>DAHUXT010000120.1 GCA_027307065.1 Ktedonobacteria bacterium | reverse complement strand
ACATCGGCGGAGACGGCGGCCCGCGTCTGCACGTGCGCCAGCAGACCATCCACCGCGCCGGGCAGGTCCGCCAGAATCGTGCGGTCCAGCAGATCGGTCAGCGTGGCGAGATGCTCCGCTTTGGCGGCGGCGGCGCGCGCGGCGGCAGTGGCGGCGCTCTCGATGGTGTTGCCCCAGATGTTGGCCTCGATGACGGCGACGGCAAACTCAGGCTGCCACTCTACCCGCCACAGTTCGTGGAATGTGCCGAGCGCGTTGCCGCCGTGGCGCTGCTCGCCCCAGCCGATGCCGAGCAGCCGCAGCGCGTGGAGCAGTTTGCTGCGCTCGCGGTCAGTGTCGTTGCGCAGGTCGAGGTCGTAGTCTTTGAACTCGGCCGAGGCTGGCAGTCGTAGGCGTCGCTGGCGCGCCTCCAGATCGCGCTGCAGCGGAACGGCTGGCGTCTCGGGCGGCACCTCGCCCATGCGCTCGCCGATCTCCAGCTTCTCGCGAATCAGCCGCATCGGCGCATCATCGCCGTTACAGAGCACGGTGAGCGTCGCCTCGTGCATCTCCGCCAGCCCTGGCATCGGCAGATCGCGCAGGGCCGCCAGCGCCTCGGTCAGCCGCACTGCCTCAATCACATTGGCCGACGAGACGTCGATTCCCTCGCCGCGCAGCAGGTGAGCCGCCCGCGCCATCCAGCGGATGCCCAGCCTGTCCGTCGCCGACCAGAGGTGCTCGTACCAGCCGGGCGAGCCAACGCCCGCGCCATAGCCGCTGCGCCAGGAGAGCCGCGAGTTCGTCCAGGGGATCCATGTGGCCGTGACCTTCATGCGCGGAAGCTTGGCCAGAAGTGCGGCATCGGCCTTGGCGTTCTCGCGCCTGGCCAGCGCTGGAGTATGCCACGCGCCACAGACCACCGCGATCCGGCCGAATCCCTCGCTCTCCGCCGCGCGGATGCCCTGGCGCATGTGGGCCTCGCGCAGCGCCTCCTCGTCGTCGTTCGGTGTCAGGTCGGCGCGCAGTGCGGTCATCGCCTCCAGGATGCCCTCGAAGAGATCGTTGGCGTCCTGTCGCTGCTCGATCTGCCGCTCCCACCACAGTTCGTGGTCGGCGTAGCCCGCGGCCTCCGCCAGCATCGCCAGCGGATCATCGCGCACGGTAGCGGCGTCAGCCGTATCTGGCAGGGTTTCGGCGACGGCATCGGCAGCCGGGAGCATCTCAGGCGCGCCCTTCGCCTCGGTTGGCGTGGGGACGTTCAGGGATTCCGGCGTCTCGGCGGCTGAAGCACGGGCGGCCATCTGCTGCGCGAGCCGCACCGACTGTGGCAGATCGTTGAAGCGCGTGGGAATCTCGTGGGTGAGCGCGTATCGCATCGCCTGCCTTTCGGGCGAGAAGCTGGTGAAGGGATAATAGATGGCGTTGGCGGGCACGTCTGGCGCGTAGATCAGCAGCGCGACGGGCGGCTTCATCGCCGGATGCGTCAGCAGCGGCAGCACGCCTTGCGCGTCGGGTGGCCCCTCCACCAGCACGATATCCGGTTCGAGCCGTTCGAGCGCCTCACACAGCGCCCGCGCACAGCCCGGCCCATGGTGACGAATGCCAAAGATATGAGTGGACACGGCTACAACACCTCGTGACACGCCCGGTAAAAGTCTCTCCAGCCACTGCGGTCCTTGACGACGGTCTGCAGATATTCCAGCCAGACGACGCGATCCTGCACCGGGTCCTTGATGATGGCTCCGGTCAGCCCGGCGGCTAGATCGCCCGCGTGCAGCGCGCCATCACCATAGTAGGCGGCCATCGCCAGCCCGTTGGTCATCACCGAAATCGCCTCGGCGGTAGAAAGTGTGCCGGATGGCGTCTTGAGCTTGGTTTTGCCATCGGCGGTGACGCCATCGCGCAACTCGCGAAAGACCGTGACGACCCGGCGAATCTCTTCGAGGGCGGGCTTCTCGGCGGGCAGTTCCAGCGCGCGGCCAAGCTGCGCCACGCGGCGGTCGACGATATCTACCTCTTCGTCCATCGTCGCGGGCAGCGGCAGCACGACGGTATTGAAGCGGCGCATGAGCGCGCTCGACAGTTCGTTAACGCCCTTATCGCGATTATTAGCGGTGGCGATGACGTTGAATCCCTTCTGCGCCTGTACCTCCATGTTGAGTTCGGGCACGGGCAGCGTCTTTTCGGAAAGGATGGTGATGAGGGTATCCTGCACCTCGGCGGGGATGCGGGTCAACTCCTCGATACGCGCCAATTTGCCATCGCGCATGGCACGCATCATCGGGCTGACCACCAACGCCTCGGCGGATGGCCCTTCCACCAATAGCCGCGCATAGTTCCAGCCGTAGCGAATGGTGGACTCGTCGGTGCCCGCGGTGCCCTGAATCAGCAGCGTCGAGTTGCCTGTGATAGCGGCGGCCAGGTGCTCGGCCAGCCACGATTTTGCGGTCCCCGGCAATCCGTAGAGCAGCAGCGCGCGGTCGGTGGCGAGCGTGGCGACGGCGATCTCGACCAGGCGGGCATTGCCGATGTATTTGGGCGAGATGATAGAGCCGTTTTCCAGTGTGCCGCCGAGCACGTAGGTGCGCACAGCCCAGGGCGAGAGAAGCCAGTTGGGCGGGCGCTGGCGGTCGTCGGCGCGGACAAGTTCGGCCAGCTCTTCGGCGAATTGCACCTCCGCGTGCTGGCGTATGACGGACGCGTTGAGGCTCGTTTCCGGTGTATCGTAGGCCATGGCGATTGTTTCTCCTTGGTGAAAAGAACCTCTTCCGCAGCCACCCCATTGGGTCGCTGGCGAGGGAACGTGATGCGTTACGCGCCGGCAGTCATGTGCCTGGAATCTCATCGCGGATGCGTTGGCGCAGACGCACCGCCTTCAGGAAAGCCTGATGCTGCTGGCGCCAGTTGACCGCCTGCCAGTTGCCACTTTTAGCCTCGGCTACGTCCCAGGGAGCCAGCACCTCATCCAGACATGCCAGCGGCAGACGCATCACATGCTCCTCGGAGCATTCCCACCAATCGGGGGGGTATCCCTTCAGAGCGGAGAGTTCCCCGGCGAACGTCCGTAGGCCCGCGAGCCACGCGCGCGTGAGTTGCACACTCCACGGGCGGTGCAGCGCCGTCGCCAACATCTCCCACGAGATGTCCTGCTTCGACTCGCCGTGTTGCAGAATATTGCGCGCCATCGCTTCCAGACTGGAGTGCGGCAAGTGGGGCAGCAGCAACTCGCACATTTCCAGCGGCGACGCATCGCCATTGCGGCGCCCGGCCAGCCGTTTGGTCCACATATCCACCAGTGGCTGCGTCCACTCGCGCGCGTCGTAGCGCACCGCGGCATGCGACCAGCCCTGCAGCACGTCGGTCGCGTGTTCGTCAGTCGCGGCGGCGATCAGGTCGGTGGGGGAAAGGCCAAATCGCTCGACCCAGTGCGCGGGCGGCGTCAACGCAATGATCCGCAGCAGCCACCACGAGCGTTCGCCGGTGCCGTGGCGCGCCTTCGCCGAGATGCCGTCGCGCTCCCAGGCCTGCTCGTAGACATCGGGCAGAGTGGTTACCAGCTTCTTTTTGCCCATGGTCAGCAGCGCATCGGCGCGTGTCTTCGCGCGCTCGACGTAGGCAGAGCCAGGGATGCGCGTGAGCAGCCGCTGCGCTACGGCGCGCACATTGCCGCTTCGGTCATCCAGCGCGGCCTCAAGCAGTGGCTCATCGGCGGCGGAGAGATTGACGGCCAGCGCCTCGGTCATTTCAACGCGGAAGTCGGCCTTCTCCTGCCGCCAGACCGCCGCGATCTCGTCGCGCGCCGTCGCGGGATCGGTGGCCCGCCAGCGCGCCAGAATGTGCAGTCGGTCGGCTGGAGTGCCCTCTTGCCAGATCGTCTCGGCGTCGGCTGGCAGCGCATCCTGATCGTCCTGATAGTGCGCCTGTGACTCGCGCACCCAGCTCCATGCGCTATTGCAGCCGCCAAGCCACGCGCCGCGTTCGCCCGCCACCTGTGCCATCAGCGGACGCTGCGCTACCGTCGCGCTGCCGAGCGCCAACGGCAGCATCCCCGGCGGCAGAATCATTCCGGCGGCGACCATGCGCTCCAGCGCCTCGCGCAGCAGATCATCCACGCGCTCACCGAGTATGTGTTGGATGAGATCGGCGACCTGCGGCGGGCAGATGGTCTTTGTCTCGGCAGGCGCCGGATGCACCGGCGTCTCGATGTGTTCGGGAACATAGCCCGCCAGCCGGTAGATTGCGCGCACTCCGGCGGCCAGCAATAGTCGCTGCTCGGCGCTTTCATCTGCAAGTGAGCCAATCAGCGCGCCCTCAGGGGTGGCGGGTGGCAGCGCGTCGGCCAGGGAGGCGCGTCCGGCGCCAGCAAGTGCGGCATTGACGATGCTTTCCATCACTCAGCCTCCCCCAGCGGATAATAGATGCCCTCGGCCAGTGTTCCCAGTGGCCGCAGTTGCTCGCCGTCCCACTCACCCGCCAGATCAACCGGGTGACCGCCGGAGACCGCCAGCAGCAGCCAGTAGTCGCCGGGTGTTAGCGGGAGCGCCGCGCCCTGCGCATCGCGCGCATGCCAGGCGCCAGTAGCGGCATCGTACTGCGGCGTCACCTGCGCGAGCACCGCCAGAAAGCGCTCCTGCCAGGGCTGCTGAGCCAGTGATTCGGCGACGCTGGCAAGAAACGGCTCGATGGCGCAGGCGCCCGGAATCGGCCCGGTGATCGAGCGGACGTCTCCCTGGCGGGCGAGCACATAGGCCCGCTGCGGATGGGCGCTGGGCCAGAAACCTACCTCGGCGCGCTGGCAGACGCCCGGCATCAGCAGGTCGGCAAACGGCTTGTTGAACAACGCGAACTGGACGATCAGCGCGGTGCGCCCGCACGATTGTCCGCGCAGCCAGGTATATTGCACCTGCCCGCGATCCTGCATCTCGACCCACTGGCCCAGATATGCCCAGTCGTCGATGACACGCTCGCCTTGGGTCTCCAGATCTTCGGTGCGCAGTGGCCAGCCGACCAGGTGGCGCACGTCCTCGCGCAGCGGTAGCTCTAGCGTCTCTAGCCGGGTGTATGCCCGCGACAGCAGCGTCACGCGCCCCAGGTCGCCGAGCAGTCGATCCGGCCAGTCCGCGTCGGAGCCGGGCAGCGTGGCCATCGAGCGAACGCGTCCGGCGATGCCCGCTATCTGCGAGTCAGTCATGCGCGCTGCCTGGGATTCCCAGAAGCTACCGGGCTGTGTTTCCACGGCCGCCAGTCCATTGCGTATCAGGTCGTCGAGCCAGAGATTGAGGTTGGCGATGCCCTGGGCCACTAGCTTCTCGCGCTTCTCGGCACGTTTGGCCTTGCCTTTCTCGCGCGTCTGCTCCTTGGCTGCCACTGCCTCAGGCGAAAGAGTCGTGGCCGCCTGTTTCTCTTCGCGAGTGTGGCGCTTCGCCAGCCAGTCGGCAACCCAGGGCGGCGGCTCTCCCTCGGCCAGGTCACGCGGATTGCCCGCGAAGATGAGCATCAGGCCAAGCCCATGCTTGCATGGAAATTTGTGGCTGGGGCAACTGCATTTCACGCTGAGCGACGCCAGGTCCACCCGTACCTGATATGGATCCTTGCCGCTGCCCTGGCATTCTCCCCAGAGCGCCTCGGCGTTGCGCCCGAGCGACTTCCAGTGGCGGGCATTCGCGAGCTTACGTCCGGCGCTGGCCGATGCGGTATCTGGCGCCAGCGCGAGCGCCTGCTCGCCGGTGAATGGCATCGTCTCCTGCTCCTCCCCACGACTGGATGGTGTCTCCGGCTATTATGGGACATTCTCAGGTGTTTTTGGGATACACCTTTATTCCTGAGCAATCAGCCAGAAGCGGTCAGCACTCCCCACCTGTAGATATGCTGGCTCCAGCACTCATCCGGAGATGCCCGCGAAGAATGCCAACCGCCCCATGATACAGCGGTGGAGGCTGGTATTCAATTCGCGCGGCGTGGTGGTGGCTGGCGGCTACGTGCGCGCCGACATCGGCCTGCGGCTAGTGGAGATGACGGGCGAGCGTGTCGATGTGGCAACAGGCCGGGGTATGAATGCCCCGGCGAACGATCCCAACCGCCTATTTCCTCGGTTGCTGGCGGACATGGTTTGGAGCAGGTCTGGTTCCCCTCTCCCCGTGGGGGAGGGGCTAGGGGAGGGGTTCTGCCGTACAGCCCGAATTACACCTGCGTCAGAATCTCGGGGCCGTTGTCGGTGATGGCAATCGTATGCTCAAACTGCGACGAGCGCGCGCCATCCGCCGTGCTGACAGTCCAGCCGTCTTCGTTGAGCTTGGTGTCGGCTGTGCCTTCGTTGAGCATCGGCTCGATGGTGAAGACCATGCCAGGGCGAATCTCCGCCCCCATGCCCGCTCTGCCGACGTGGGCGACGAACGGGTCCTCATGCAGCGAGCGCCCGACACCGTGGCCGCCGTATTCGCGCACCACGCCGTAGCCCTCGCCCTGGGCATACTTCTGGATTGCCGCGCCGATATCGCCGATGCGCGCGCCGGGTTGCGCCGCTGCGATGCCAAGATCGAGGCTGTGCTGCGTCGCGGAGAGCAGCCGCTCGGTTTTGGCGTCGGGCTGGCCGACGGCGAAGGTCACGCACGAATCGCCGACCCAGCCGCGAAAGCGCGCGCCGATGTCGATGCCGATGTCGCCGTCGCGCACCAGCGTGTCGTCGGGGATGCCGTGGCAGATGACGTCATTGATGGCGACGCAGATGGTCGCGGGGAAGGCGGGCCGGATCAGCCGGCCGCGATTGGCGAGCGCGCCGTAGCCCTTGTAGATGGGCAGCGCGCCGCGCCCACGGATGAACTTCTCGGCGATGCTATCGAGATCGCCGGTGGAGACACCGGGCTTGACGTGCGGACGCAGTTCCTCGTAGGTTTCGGCGACGAGACGACCCGCCTCGCGCAGCCTTGCGATCTGGTCAGGAGATTTTAGCAGAATTGCCATGAAAGAAAGCCTTTGTAGTTGCTATTTTGTCGGTGTTATGCTGGCCTATGCCACTCATAGATAAAGTATACAATTTCATGGCCAGCGGCGGCTGACGGGCGGCATCACACTGGCTGCAGCGGCTGATGTGGCGCTGACGGCAACTCGACGACGATCGGATCGTCCGGACGCACCACTCCGCCAGCGATGACCACCGCCATCACGCCCGCCTTGCGTACCAGATTGCCCTGCGCGTCGCGGTCCAGCACTGCCGCCATCAGCCCGCGCTGGATGCCGTCCAGTTGCGAGCAGGGGTTGCGCAGGCCGGTGATCTCGACGGCCGCCACGTCGCCCAGCCGCAGCCGGGTGCCAGTCGGCAGGCCGAGCAGATCGATTCCGCGAGTGGTGATGTTCTCGCCCATCTGCCCGGCGGCAACGTCGAATCCAGCGGCGCGCAACTCATCGTGCAATTCGGCATGTATGAGATGCACCTGGCGCAGATTCGGCTCGAACGGATTTTTCAAGACGCGCGAACGATGCTTGACCGTCGTGCCCGCGTGGGCGTCACCCTCGACGCCCAGCCCCTCGCGCAGTCGAATCTCGGCGGTGTTGGCCTTCGCCATCGTATGGGTGGCACTCCTGCTCACCGCCGCGACACTGCCTGCCGCCATGCCCAAGCTCATTATCTCGCTCCTCGCGCGCCCTTGGCCTTGAGCGTCTGGCGAGCAATCTCGGCAAAGTCCGGCTTCAGGCTCGCGCCGCCTACCAGTGAACCGTCGATATCCTCGATGGCGGCAAAGGAGCCGGCGTTGGCGGTAGTCACGCTGCCGCCGTACTGCACGCGAATCGTAGCCGCCTCGACCGCGCCATACAGTTCTACCAGCAGTGCGCGAATCAGCGCCGCCACATCCGCAGCATCTTGTGGCGTCGCGGCGCGGCCGGTGCCGATGGCCCAAATGGGCTCATAGGCGACGACCAACTCATTCAGCCGGTGCGCGGGAAACCCCTTGAGGCTACCATAGACCTGCGACGTGATGACGCGCTCCGTCCGGTTGGCGTCGCGATCTTCGAGATGCTCGCCGACGCAGACAATGGGGCGAATGTTGTGCTCGAAGGCGGCCAGTGCCTTGCGATTGACGATGTCATCTGTCTCGCCAAAGTAGGTGCGCCGTTCGGAGTGGCCGAGGATGACGTACTCGCACAGGCCGTGCAGCATCAGTGGCGAGATCTCGCCCGTGAAGGCGCCGCGCTCTGCGTCGAACATGTTCTGCGCGCCCAGTTTGATGTTCGTGCCTGAGAGCACGGCAGAGACCGCTGGCAGCGAGATCGCTGGCGGGCAGAGCACGATCTCGACGCCGCGCACCGTCACCAGATCGCTGAGCAGGCTCGCGGCGAAATCGCGCGCCTCGGTGGGGCCGAGATTCATCTTCCAGTTGCCCGCGACAATGGGCATGCGTTCACTCACCTTCACTCACCTTTCTCCGGCGCGGAGGCCCCGTCTTTAAGGACAGCGGTAAGCGCCGTCCCTTTTTCCATATGCTATACTGCTCGTGTGCTTAGGCACTCCGCCATCTGCGTTGGAGCGAACGGTTTGCACATCCGCACCTTCCCACCTGAACATGCGCGGAGTTGTGGGCAGGAAACGTTGCCCCACATGAAATGATCAGCGTCAGAACCTAGGTTCTGTACCCGCGGCAGGAGCGATCCTGTCGGGCTGCTGTCATCCAGCCAAACGCGGACACCTGGCAACAGGTGAACTGCAAGCTCCCGATTTAGGTCGAGGGTAGATGATCCTACAGTCCTCCTCCGCCAGTCTGACCTGTGAGCGCAGAGCGGTCGAGCAACGCCGCTACCCCAGGCAACTCGCGTCCCTCCAAAAACTCAAGCGACGCGCCGCCGCCGGTAGAGACGTGCGTCACCTTCGTGGCCACGCCCGCCGCCTCGACCGCCGCCGCCGAATCGCCGCCACCGATAATCGTGGTGGCTCCCGCCTCGGTGCGCTCCACCAGCAGCGCAATCAGCGCGTTGGTGCCCTGCGCGAACTTGGGGAACTCCGCGACGCCGAGCGTGCCGTTAAAAATGATGGTCTCGGCATCGGCCAGCGCCTCGCCAAAGGCGAGAATCGTCTGCGGGCCAACGTCGAGGATGCGCCATCCCTCGTGGATAGCATCCGGCGTAGTGAGCGTGCGCTCGGCATCATTCGAGAATTTCTCGCCTACAGCGACATCCACCGGCAGAATAAATCGCTTGCCCGCGGCCTGAGCCTTCGCCTGCAAGCGGCGCGCCTCATCCAGTTTATCGTCTTCGACCAGAGAATCGCCAACGAAGAGGCCATTCGCCTTGAAGAAGGTGTTGGCCATGCCGCCGCCCACCAGCACCGCATCGGCGATGTCGATCAGTCGGTCCAGCACGGCAATCTTGTCAGAGACCTTGGCGCCACCAGAGATGGCGACGAAAGGCCGCCTCGGATTTTCCAGCGCGGAGCCGAGGAAGTTGAGCTCTTTTTCCATCAGCAGGCCGGCGACGGCAGGCAGGTCGTGCGCAACGCCCTCGGTGCTGGCGTGGGCGCGGTGCGCGGCGCCAAACGCATCGTTGATGTAGATCTCGCCGAGGCCCGCAAGTTCTTTGGCGAATGCGGGATCGTTCGCCTCTTCTTCGGGATGGAAGCGCAGGTTTTCGAGCAGCATCACCTCGCCAGGCTGCAATGCCTGGGCCTGCGATGTGACCACGGGCCCGACACTCTCTGGCGCGAACTTGACAGGCTGGCCCAGCAGTTCACTCAGCCGCTTGGCGACGGGCGCCAGGCTATAGTTGGGGTTCGCCTTGTCCTTTGGCCGTCCGAGATGGCTCATTAGGATGATCGCGGCATCGTGATCCAGCAGGTAGCGAATGGTGGGGAGCGCGGCGCGAATGCGCATATCATCGGTGATTGTGCCGCCCTCGTCGAGCGGCACATTGAAATCAACACGCATCAGCACATGCTTGCCCCGCACATCGATATCGCGTACGGTGGCCTTATCCATAGCTAGAGCCTCTCACCGACGAAGTTGGTCAGGTCGGCGACCCGGCTGGAATAGCCCCACTCGTTGTCGTACCACGCGATCACCTTGAGCATGTTGTCGCCGAGCATCATCGTCGAGAGACCATCCACGATGGAGGAGTGCGCGTCGCCCCGGAAGTCGCTGGAGACGAGCGGCTCGTCGGTGTAGTCGAGGATGCCCTTGAGATGGGCCGCCGCGGCCTGCTTGAAGGCGTTGTTCACCTCCTCGACGGTGGCGGTTTTGTTCAGGATGGCGACGAAGTCCACCACGGAGACGGTGGCAGTGGGCACACGCAGCGAGAAACCGTCGAACTTGCCTTTGAGCTCAGGGATGACCAGGGCGAGCGCGCGAGCGGCTCCGGTGGTGGTGGGGATGATGTTCTGTGCGGCGGCGCGGGCGCGGCGCAGGTCGCTGTGGACGACGTCGAGCAGGCGCTGGTCGTTGGTGTAGGAGTGTACGGTCGTCATCATGCCGCGCTCGATGCCGTAGGCGTCCTGGATGACTTTGGCGGCGGGGGCAAGGCAGTTGGTGGTGCACGATGCGTTGGAGATGATGTTGTGCGCGGCGGTATTGTATTTGTCTTCGTTGACACCGAGGACGATGGTGATATCTTCGCCTTTGGCCGGGGCGGAGATGATGACCTTCTTCACCGTCGAACCCAGATGGGCCTTCGCCTTGGTGGCGTCAGTAAAGAAACCGGTCGATTCGACAACCACCTGAGCGCCGACAGAAGCCCAATCCAGCTTTGCAGGATCGCGTTCCGAGGTAAC
>DAHUXT010000011.1 GCA_027307065.1 Ktedonobacteria bacterium | reverse complement strand
GCTGATTCACACGACATTGCTGACTGGAAGACCGCATAAAGTATGGCCCGGCAGCATTGCCAGGTCATAGAGGTAGCGCATACGGGATTCGAACCCGTGATCTCCGCCTTGAGAGGGCGGCGTCCTGGGCCGCTAGACGAATGCGCCGGAAAATGCGGTGATGCGGCGTCACCGCGCACCACATTGTACCCAATCGCCGCTGGCGCTGTCAAGCGACCGCCTGGAGATCGCCAAACAGCCAGTTATACACCGCTTCACATGCGTTGGCTCAATTGACCTTGACAGCCCGGCAGCTACCAGTATACTTGCACTTATCATATCGCAGAGCGATATGGCAGTTGGGACCGATGGCGGTATATGCCCGTCTGCGCGCAACGAGGCTTCAGTTGTAGACCACTCGCGTCTCCTGAAAGACCCGTATCATGCGCTTGTGACCAGACGAATGCCCAACATCTCGCTGCAAGGAAGGAGGTAGGCGAAAAGTATTGAGATGAAGCCCACCACATTACTACATACCGCTACATACGGCTATGCACGGATCCGAGATGGCCATACGCCAAGTCATCGACGATGCCGCATTTCCGCCGTTCAACACTCGCTCTGAAGCGCCCATTCTGCCCGCACACATCGCAGGCTAGACGGGCCGCGCGTCGGTCGGTTGAATCCCAACAACGTATTGGGGTGCCTATGGCAGCCATCCGTCTATGCAGTCAGGAGAAGCACCGCAGTGACACGTAAACATTCTCTCCTCGTCGTCTCTCTGGTGACGATTGCCACCATCGCCAGCATCTTTGCTATTGCCCTTGCTGTCTTCGCTAATCCCGCGCACGCGAATCCTACCAACACAGCACACGCCACGGGACTCAGCCGCGCGATTACCATGCCTGTGCGCGGCCACATCAGGGCGAAACCCTGCCGTCATAATTGTGGAGGCAACAACCTTACCTATCATGGTGGCGTCGGCGGAGTCGGTGTCGAAACCGGCGCCGACAAGGTCTATCTCATCTACTGGGGATCGCAGTGGAACAGTAACGATCCCTCTGGCGAGGCTACCATCCAGCAAAACTTCTTCAATCACGTCGGCGGCAGTTCCTGGAATAACTCGGTCACGCAATACTGTGAGGGCGTCACGACAGGCACAGTCACCTGCGGCACCTCTGGCACCCATGCCACGAACCCGACTGGTCTACTGGGTGGCGTCTGGTATGACAACACCAGCGCCGCACCCTCCAGCCCGACACAGTCACAGCTGGCCGCAGAGGCCGTCCGAGCCGCCGCGCACTTCAATAACACCACGTCCACGTCCAATACCACCGTGCAGTACGTAGTCAACACCGCCACGGGTAATAACATGAACGGCTTTGGCACGCAGTGGTGTGCCTGGCATTCGTCGACCAGCTCCACCTATGGCAATATTGCCTACACCAACATGCCATATATCACCGATGCGGGCGCGAGCTGCGGCGCGAATTTCGTGAATGGTGGCGGATCGGGTCTGACCGACGGCATCACTATCGTCGGCGGCCACGAGTTTGCCGAGACCGAAACCGACATCTTCCCGAACGGGGGCTGGCTCGACGGCAGCGGCTCTGAGAATGGCGACAAGTGCGCCTGGATCAGTTCTGGCCAGGGCGCATCCGCGAATGTCACGATGAACGGCGCGTCCTTCCCGGTGCAGTCGCTATGGAGCAACGCCTTCAACAGCAATGCGGGTGGGTGCGTCCTATCGTACTAGATTCCGCACATTCAAGAGCCGCGTTAGCTCACAGTTGATCGTATTGGCCACACAAAGACCCTGCTCCTGCCTTCTGACAGTACTTCGTACCAGACGACATGGGGCAGGGTTGCTTTCTCTACCAGCTATCGGGCCGCCCTCCAGCGCCCAGGCTTAGATCACGCCCATGGCAGGCGTGGCCGCGCCTGACGCACCACCCGGCGCGCGGTAGCCGCGAATCAGCGCCGAGGCTGCGATCAGCGTACCTACGAGCATAACGGCGATCTGGCCGATCAGGTGCGCGCTGACGCTCGTCTTGAACGGCGTCGTATTGCTGCTCAGGTAGGCGGGAACCTCGCTATGGACGATGAGACCCCAGGCAATCACCGCGCCGGTCATCACGACCATGGCGAGCGTCGCGACGGTCGCTGGCCCCAGCGCAAAACGGAAGACGCTTGGCGATACTTCGGCGCGCGCGACGGCTACGGAGACAGCGGCAGTGCTGGCAATCGCCGCCAGGATGAACAGACCAACCCACGACACAAAGGCGATTCCTCTGGTGGAGTCAGAGACCGACTTCGCGGACGGTGCGATGACGTTGGCGATGAACCATGTCGAGACTAGCCAGACTGCCAGCGCGACGGGCGGCACGGCAAGCAGCAGCGGAATATCGCGGCGGCGATCGGTCAGCGCCCGGCGCAGCGCCGCATAGGCCACGGGCAACCCGCCGACAAGCACCGCCAGCAGCGCGACCACCGCGCCACCCATCAGCACGTAATACGCGGCAGCGATATCTGGATGAGCGCCATTCAGGCGGCGCACGTCATCCTCGATCATCTGGTTAAAGGCCAGCCCGGCAAGTACAAACGCAATCCAGGCGCAAAATACGGTAATGGCGCTGCGGCGTGTCTGTTGCAGCATGCGAAGAATCCTCCCAGTGGTATCGTGCGGTTCGATGCGGGCATCGAGCGCGCCAATCACGACGTCGAACACGGTAAATGGGGTCAGCGAACACTCTTCGAGCAGTACGGCAAATTCCTCGCCGTAGCGCTCGCGCCAGACCGTCGGATAGAGGCGAAGCAGCCACGAGCGCGTGGCCAGAGCAAGACTCATCGCGCACCGCCTCCCTAGTTGATGGCCAGCCGCCGCAAACCGGTGGTAGCAAACGCCTGCAATGCCGCCAGTTGCTCGCGCAGCACGGTGGCCCCCTGCGCCGTCAGCCGATAAGGACGGCGTCGGTCCTCCGCGGGCAATGGCGCAATCAGGCCGCGCTGCTCCAGCCGGGCGATCGCGCCGTAGAGCGTACCAGGTCCCAGTCGCACGGCTGCCATCTGCGCAATATCTTCGATCATGGCGTAGCCGTGTTTGGACCCACCGGCCAGGCTCGCCAAAATCAGCAGCGATGGATCAGAGAAGCGCCCAAGATCGGAGAGATCATCGGGCTGGTTGGGTACATTCGGCTCATGTGGCTCGTTTGGCACGGGTTCGTCAACCCTCCACTAGTACGTCACACGCTATATCGTATCACGTAATATTACGCCCGACGTAATAGTAACCGATGGGTGCGAACGTTGTCAAGAGGAAGTGCGCTAGGGGAGAAGAACAGGTGTCGGCGTCCGGTGGAGCTGGCAGGAGTGCAGCTGTTGGCCGGGAGGCCAGCGATCGCGAGCACCCGATACGGCCAATGCAGTTGGTTACGCCTATTTCGTCGGGGCGATCTGCTCGACCAGCCAGGGCAGCATCACGCCCGCCGGGCCGCGCAGTGAGAGATCAACGCTGCTGGTCAATTCGGTAGGTTCGGGGTTCACCTCGACCAGCAGCGCTCCGGCGTCGCGCGCCATCATCGGCAGCGCCGCCGCCGGATAAACGACCGCTGATGTGCCGACGACGAGGCAGAGGTCACACGATCGGGCGCTCTCTTCCGCCTGATACCACGCCGCGACGGGTAGCGCTTCGCCGAACCAGACGACGTCCGGACGCAGCATGCCGCCGCAGTGCCCGCAGCGAGGGACCTCCGGCCACGTTGCGCGGTCATCGTCGGAAAGCGAAATGTCGTCCCCGGGTTCAGGCTCGTCGTACTCCACCGGAGTATCTTCCTCGAAGCAGCGGAAGCGCGTGATGTTGCCATGCAGCTCGATGACGTCGCGACTCCCGGCCCGCGCGTGCAGCCCATCGATATTCTGGGTGACGATAGCCACGCTGGGATAGATGTCCTGCAGGCGGGCGAGCGCACGATGGCCAGGATTGGGCGTCGCCCGCGCAATGGTCTGGCGGCGCAGGGCATACCACGCCCAGACACGTCGCGGGTCGCGCGCGAATCCCTGGCGCGATGCCACATCTTGCGGATTGAAGCGGCTCCAACTGCCCGTCTGCGCGTCACGGAACGTCGCCAGCCCGCTCTCGGCCGAGATGCCCGCGCCCGTTAGCACCATCACCCTGCGGGCGGCGCGCAACCGCCGCAGCAGCGTTGCCGACAGCGCGACTGGCGTAGACGATGCCTCTTCCATTTCGCGTCTCCTCGGCCGGTATGGCGCGGCTACGACTCGGCTACGACTCGGCGCGGCGAAGGATGACGACGGCATTGTGGCCGCCGAAGCCCATCGAGTTCGAGAGCGCCACCTGCACCCGCGCCTCGCGCGCCTCATTGGGCACATAATCGAGGTTGCACTCTGGGTCGGGCGTCGTGTAGTTGATGGTCGGTGGGATGACCCCATGCCTGAGCGCCAACGCGGTAAAGGCAATCTCGACACCGCCCGCCGCGCCCATCATATGGCCGGTCATGCTCTTGGTGGAACTGATGGCCAGCCGGGGCGCGTACTCGCCGAAGACGCTATTGAGCGCCGCCGTTTCATCACGATCGTTGAATTTGGTGGACGTGCCATGCGCGTTCACGTAGTCCATGGCGTCGAGCCTGAGGTCAGCCTTGGCCATTGCCCGGCGAATCGCGCGCGCCAGCCCGGCTCCCTGGGGCGCTGGCTCGGTAATATGGTGGGCGTCCGCGGTAGCCGCATAGCCGATTACCTCGGCATACATCTGCGCGCCACGCGCACGCGCCGATTCCATCTCTTCGAGGATGACGACCCCCGCACCCTCGCCCATCACGAAGCCGTTGCGGTCGGCATCGAAGGGGCGGCTGGCATGCTCGGGATCGTCGTTGCGTGTGGAGAGCGCGTGCATGCTGGCAAAGGCCGCCAGTGTCATCGGGGTGATGCCCGCCTCGGTGCCGCCCGCGATCATCGCCTGCGCGTCGCCACGCCGGATGATCTCCGCTGCCTCGCCAATGGCATGGGCGCCGGTCGCGCACGCCGAGACGGTGGCATAGTTGTGGCCACGGGCGCCCACCAGCATCGAGATATTGGCGCCCGCCATATCCGACGGCTGCATCGTGATGAAGAAGGGACTGAAGCGATCAGGCGGCCGCTCAAAGACTTGGTGGAATCCCTCTTCCAGCGTCCAGAGGCCACCACTGCCCGACCCAATGACCACGCCGACCTCGTCGGCGATGGGCGCGACGTCCAGCTTGGCATCGGCCAGCGCCTCCAGCGCCGCGGCAATGGCAAACTGGCTGAAACGGTCCGTGCGCCGCGCCAGCTTGCGATCGATCACCGTCAGTGGATCAAAATCCTTGACTTCGGCGGCGATACGCACATCATGGCGGCTGGCATCGAACCGGGTAACTGGACCCACACCGGATTGCCCGGCACAGAGCGCGGACCACGTGCTCGCGGTATCGTTCCCCAGCGGCGTCACCAGCCCGATGCCCGTCATCACGACCCGTCTTGTCATGTGGTTCAACCCCTCTGCGTCGTCCTCAGTAGCAAGCGGCGAATAGTCTCTTCGTCGCGATATATGTTACCCCAAGTCGAGACACTCGGCCAACTCGCGATTTGCCCGTGGAATCTGACCGATTCCCGATGGCTGGGCACGTCTAGCTAACATGGAGTGCTCGTAGAGACGCAGACGGCTCACGCTTGACACGATAGGCGACGATAGTGCCCTTTGTTCCGTCCTTCACCCCTTTGACGCGCACGATATCTTCGGCGCTCAGCGCGGTGAGTCCACCCCACAGCGGCTTCTCCTTGCCGTCGCCCAGCTCTTTCAAGGTGGTATCGGGGGTCACGACAATCTTGACCACCTTGCCGTCTTTCTCGCGCGCCGCCGTAATGGTGTCGCCGCCGACGGTGATGATCTGGTAGCGTTGCTTGAACCACTTCGCGCGCTTGCGCAGATCCGCGCCGGTACGACCTCCGACGCCCTTATCGAGCGCCTGCTGATTGCGCACCGGCTTAAGTGGCGCTAATGGGGCGCGGGTCCCCAGGGTCGCTGGCTCGAAGAGGTCTCCCAGATATGTCCGTGGGACCAGGACACTAATGCCCTGGGCCACCGGGCGAAAAGTATAGATGACGCCATCGGGTGTCAGGTCGTCATCGTCCAGGTCGATCACTCCGCCGTCCGTCTCCAGCGACAGGACAATCGGCGAGCGCACGACAATCGAAGCGGCGCGATAGACCTCTGAGCTTCTGGGATTGGGACGTCCGCGCACCGCCAGTGACGCGAGCTGTTTGATCCCGGCGAAGGGTGTCGCAGCGGTCACCAGACAGGCATCGAGCTGGCCGTCATTGGCATAGGCATCGGGCGTCATGCTGGCGAATCCGCCATAGCGTCGCGTATTGCCCACCACAATCTGCGAGACTTTGCCCTGCCAGTGCGAGCCATCGAGATCGATCTGCACCGGCACCACGCGCGCGTCGGGCAGCGATTCCAGCGCGGCCAGGCCAATAGCCAGCTTGCCAATGCGATTCTTGAGCTTTTTATTCACCCGCGACATCACCGCCGCGTCAAGGCCAATGCCCGCCATCATCAGAAAATAGGCGCCATGTTTGCCGTTGACATCCACATGGCCCACATCCACGCGCCGGCGCGTCGCGGTCACCAGTTGCATCGCCGCCCGCCGCAACTCCTGTGAGATGCCCATCTCGTGCGCCCAGACGTTGGCTGTGCCGCCGGGGAGCGTACCCACGGCGATATCGGCGCCGACCACGCCATTGATGATCTCGCTCAGCGTGCCGTCGCCGCCGCAGTCCACGACGACGTTATAGCCCTGCTCCACTGCCTCGCGGGCGAGCTTCTCGGCCATGCCGCCCTTCAGTTTCTGGCGTACCGTCACGTCCCAGCCATTCGCCTGCAAGACCGTCAGCGCCTCCGAAAGATCCACCCCGCCTCGCCCCGATTTCGGATTGGTAATCAGGCAGGCGCGTACAAATCGATCCGACATCCCCTCGACCTCCCAACACCCTTCTGGCGAACGCCGCCCTGGGCAAACTGCACGACTTCACCAGCAGCAATTATGTCAACGATATCACAAGAACTCAGCCGAGCGTTCCGCTGGCGGGTGCTGGCACCGATGGCGGTGGCGCACGTCGAATCCACGGGCGTGTCGACGCGATGATGTAATGCGCCTTTGCCCAAAGATAGCCCGCGATGAGCGGACCAAGGCAGAGGCCGCCGATGAGATACCCGCCCAACACATCCGTTGGCCAGTGTTCGCCAAGATACACCCGCGACGGCCCCACCAGCAGAATCAGCAGAGCAAAGACGACGATTGCCATCGTGCGCGGCCACGAAGGCTTGAAGCTGGTGGCGACGACAAAGATCAGAAAGCCGTAGAACACGGTGTAGTGCAGCGTATGCCCACTTGGAAAGCTGGGCTGTTGAATCGTTTGCACGACATGCACCAGATCCGGCGTGGGACGGTGACGCCCGACGACAATCTTGAGGATGCCGCCCAGCAGGTCGGCCAACAGCGAGAGCGCGAGGAAGATCGATTCCAGTCGCAGCCGCATCAGCCAGAGTATCAGCAGGCCGAGAATTTCGATGATCACCGACTGCACCGAGAATCCCAGCGACGAGACGAAATAGAATATCCCAAAGAGAATCGGCGATTTGCTCTCCTGGATCTCGCGCGTAAACGGCAAGTCGCCTGGAAGCAGCTTGTTCATGTGCGCGGCCAACGCCAGCAGCCCCACGGCGATCAGAAGAATAACGTAGGCGATCAGCAGCACGCGCCCACGTAGCAGCACGCGCCAGCGCGGCTCACGTTCCTGCGCGACCTGCGCCTGCGCCTGATGCAGCTTCTGCTCGCCCACGGCAACAACCTGCTTCACCTGCTCCTTCGCAGCCGATGCCGGAGTATCTTTCCCGGTTGTCTCCTGTTGCTGTTCGTGGTGTTCTTCATCCTGGTTCATAGTCACTCTATACCTATCACGTCTGGCGGTACCACATATCCGCTGGTATCCGCCAGGGGCTACTCTCGCTCATATTCATCGTTCACCGCACTGCTATAACGCAAGCTATGTGCCAGAGATGCGTTGCCACGAGGCATCACAGATGCATCACAGATGCATCACAGTCACGTGACGGGTGCATGACACAGACGCGGAATCGTCTACGCGCAAGCTCTGGCACAGGATATGCGTAATTGTCGATAGCGCAAACAGGCTGAGGGAAATCCAGAAGAGGCTGGAAGGACATAAGTGGATTTGGAGTATCGTTCGATGGCGCAGGATACTGATGCGAAGATAGCGCGACCGATGAGCCGAGAGGGCGCGACCCCTCTGGCATCGCAAACAGCCGGAGACTTTGGGGTTCATCCGCTCGATCTGGCGGTTCCACTGATTGACGGGCGCGCCGCGATGATGGCAATGTGTGTGGCGTTTCTACGGGCTCGCTCGAGCATCTGGATCGGGGATTGGAGCATCTACGCGCGGCTGCAATTGGTACGTGGGCAAGATCAACGCGCCGGGCAAGACGGCTCCGACGAGCAATACGCGCTGCTCGATCACCTGCGCGCCGCCGGACTGGATGACGAGGCCATTGCGCTCTGGCAGGCCAATGGGCTTGCGCTGGCCGATGTGCTCGGGCTGGCAGTGCGGCGCGGCGTCGACGTGCGTGTTCTGCTCTGGGATCCCCTCGATCCGTGGCAACTGGGCCACCTGGGCAATGATCCCGCGGAACAGGCGGCGATCCTCACGGCGCAGGGCATCTCATGCCGACTCGACAAGAACTGCCGCTCGCTGCTGCATCTCGCGCAAGGGCTGCACCAGAAATGCTCTGTGGTCGATAGCGAGGTGGCATTTGTTGGCGGCATCGATTTTACCGTCGAATATTCCGGCGACTTCGATCGCTGGGACATCTCACGCCATCCCTTCGCATCGAATCTGCGCGCGACCGACCGGGGCGACTCGCCACATCCCTGGCACGATGTTCAGGTGATGCTCACGGGAGACGCCGTTGGCGATGTAGAACACAACCTGCGCCAGCGCTGGGACGCCTCCGCTGGGAAAGTGCAGCAGCGCATCCAGCCGCTCAGCGCGCGAATCAGCGGGCTGCGCGGCGCCGTCAAGAGCAGCCACCGGCCACAGGGCCACGCCGACGTGGAGACGGCGGGTTCCGCAAAGAACGCTCCGGCACAAGACAGCATTCAGATTATCCGCACAATTCCGGCACTGACCTATCGCTTCGCCACTGGTGGCATTTACGGCATCGCCGAGGCGTATCAGCAGGCGGTCCGGAGCGCCGAGCACTTCATCTATCTCGAGAGCCAGTATCTCTGGGTCGAGGGGTTGCCCAAGCTGAACTTCACGCGGTTAGGGTGGCAGAGCCGCAAGATGCGCGCGCTAGTTCACGAACTGGCGGATGCCGCTGAGCGAGGCGTACACATCGCGCTGGTGTTGCCTGACCACCCCAATGTGGGCCGCGCCGTCACCGACGCGACGATTGACTGGCTCTGCCGCCATGCGCCTAACGCTGCCGCCGCCCGTCGGCTACGGTTCTACACGCTGGCAACGTCGAGCCCGGATGATCACGGCAACATGCGCTATCGTCCCGTATATGTCCACGCGAAGGTCGGTATCATCGACGACCACTGGGCGACGGTCGGTTCGGCCAATCTGAATAGCCGCGGCATGAGCCACGATGCCGAACTCTGCGTCGCCATCGAAAACCAGACATTCGCCCGTGGCCTGCGCCAAACGCTGTGGGCTGAGCATACCGACACCCCGTTGCTGACGCAAATTGCATGGCCCATGGGCGACACGCAAAAGTCTCCTCAATCCCCCGGAGTTGAGATAGCGCGGCGCACCTTCGAGCTGGTACAGTCGATGCCATTGGCGTTCGCTGGCGGAGGCTCTCCGGTCACGCCCTCAGCAGAGACGACCGCATTGGCCAACAGTCTGGCCGATCCGGAGGCGGGAATGGATGCGCTGGCTCGGATCGCCGACGAGAATCTCCAAAGACTGCGCCAGGGAGAATTGCTTGCCGGCCACCTGCTTCCCTATCTGCGTGCTGCCGAGGGGCCAGCGCTTGGGCTACAGATCGAGCGGCATCGCGGACTGCTCGATCCGCTGCGCGAGGTGCGCGAGGGCGTGGTTGTGCCCCATGTCAACCGCTATATCTAATCGTGTTGCGACTAATCGTGTTGCGACACACTGCATTGCTGAACGGTTCCAGGTAACGTCGTGACAGCAATGGTCCGCATTGATGCGCATTGCTGTGATACTGATTTCGTCTGGGGCGTGGGGGGCTGCCGGTGCGTGCCACGGCATCAATGTCGCGACGAATGGCTGGCGTATGCGCTGAGGCTTTCAGGCTCCGGCACACGTCGCGCACGCCACCATCTCAGGAAATTGGGAATGATTTGCGAAAGTGAGTGAGTATGTCTGTCTTGTCTGAACAGCCGTCCGAAGAATCATCACGCGCGCGGGAAGAACTGAAGCCTGACTCGCGACACTGGACTCGCCGCGACAGCACGCTCGTCGCGGGGCTGTGGGTGCTGGTCGCCGTCGCGCTGGCGGTACTTTCCATCGCGGCGCATAGTAACGCCGAATTCCCCGGCGATGTGGGCCTTGCGGTGCTAATCCAGAAGATCCAGTTTCCGCCGCTCGTCAGCTTCATCAACTTCAGCAGCGATGCCAACTGGCCCGCCCCCGCCGGATACACCGCGCTAGCGATTATTGTGGTGTTGCTTGTAGCACGCCAGTTGAGCGCGGCCATTGCCACAGTGATCGCCTCGTTCGGCGCCGACCTGTCGAATGTGCTGCTGAATACCCTTGTCGCGCGGCCACGACCCCATAACGCGCACATTCATGTGATCGCCAATCTGGGGCTACATAGTTTTCCATCGGGCCATGTGACGCACGTCGTCACCTTCTACGGCTTTCTGCTCTATCTCACTTTCCGGTTCGAGCACGACCATCCGCGGTGGAAACCGCTGCTCTGGATCGTCCGGATTATCTGTATGTACTTCCTGATTTTTATTGGGCCGTCGCGCGTGCTGCAAGGCGAACACTGGCCAAGCGATGTGCTGGGGAGCTATCTGCTTGCCAGTCTAATGCTGGTGCTGGCTATTGGGCTGTATCACCTGCTGCTGATCGGATTCGCGCGTTTCCACGACTGGCTGGCAATGCGACGGACAGGTGGGACACAGGCCGCCTGAACGCGCACCGGTCACGACATTCGAGTGGGAGGGCATTTTCCGAGAGGAGAGGATCGTTATGCAACATGGAGATGTATCGACAAAACCGGCGAATGCCGTCGACAATGCGACAGATGCCGCCAGAAACGCCCGCGCGGAGGCGCGAGAGGCGGCCACCAGCAAGTGGTTCACACCGTTTGCCCGCTTTGGCTACGCCGCCAAGGGCATCGTGTATTTGATTATGGGACTGATCGCGCTCGCGGCTGCGTTTGGTGGCGGAAAAACCCCCACCGACCAGAAGGGTGTCTTCCAGACCATTGCCGAGCAGCCCTTCGGCAAGTTTCTGCTCTTCGTCGTTACCATTGGCCTTGTCGGGTACGCACTCTGGTGTCTCTGCCAGGGCATACTGGATGTGGATTACAAGGGCACGTCCGCCAAAGGCATCGTGACGCGCGTGGGCTATGTCGGCGTCGGGCTCACCTATTTGGTGTTGGCGTTTGGGGCGTTCGCGCTGGCAACTGGCAGGGGTAGCGCTGGCAAGAGTTCAGACGCGACGACCCGCGACTTCACCGCGCAACTACTCGCGAAGCCGCTGGGCGTCGTGCTGGTAGTAGTGCTGGGGCTGGGCGCGCTGGCGATAGCGGCCGTGCTCTTCTACCGCGCCTGGAAGGCTGACTTCGAAAGCCTGATTCAAGCGAAAGAGCTGGGGCCAGAGGGCAAGAAACTGTTGGTGACGCTGGGACGCATCGGCTATGCCTCGCTCGGGGTCGTCTTTACCGAGATCAGCTTCTTTCTGGTGATCGCGGCGCTGCACCACAATCCGGGTCAGGCGCAGGGTCTTGGCGGCGTGCTGCAGGCCATGAACCAGCAGCCATTTGGGCGGCTCTTGCTGGCCATCGTGGCGCTCGGACTGATCGCCTATGGCATCTTCTCGGTCGCCTCGGCGCGCTATCGCCGGGTCGGGCGCTCCTGAGCCGGCATGCTCTTGGTCGTCTTGGTCGCAACATCAGAAGACCAAAGGAAGCTCATCAAACAGCCTCCCCTGGTCTTCGGCGTTCTCGCGACCCACGCGGCATGACACGACCTGCCGAGTTAGTGGCTGGCCGAGAGCTCGGCGCTGAGTATGATGACACCAATTGTGCCGAGCACCGACAACACACTCAGCACCAGGCCAATGGTCGCCGCGACGATACCCTTGTGTCCCGGCAATTTGCTGGTAAGTATCAGCCCCTTGATAGCATAGTAAATGGCATAGATGCCGAATGTGCCCAGGAATATGTAGTTGGTGAAGTAGAGCGCCACCAGCAGCACGAACGAGACGATGCCATAGATCAGCGCGCGCGTGGCATAGGGATTCTTGACCGCGGGCCGCTGCGGCTGCACGTCGTAGTAGGGTTGATTACCGAATGTCATATGCCTGTCTGACGATGGCGGCTGGCTATACTGACCCTGATGTGGATATGCCTGTGGCGGTGGGTACAAATGTGGACCTTGCGTCCACCGTGGATCCTGGCCGTTCATCATACAGTGTGCTCCTTCAGTGTGAAAGATCTGGCGAGATGCCGCCGTCGACAGCATCGCCGCACCTGCTGAGAACCCATCGGTACTCTTACTGATGGGTTCTCCACAGACCGTGCGTGTTATAGCTGAGTGCTATCATCTCACACTAGGCAAGCGGCACATATCAGGCGGAAAAGAACTCGATCAGCGCGGGGACGAGCAGATTTGGGTCGACGGCATGCGTCTGGCCTGCGAAGGTGCGTCGCTCGCTCTGCGGCAACACCGCTGCGAGCGCGGCCACCCCATGATGCATCCATTCAGCGCTGGCGCCGCCATCCATGACGAGCGTGGGAATCGTCACGGTGGCGAATTGCTTGAGCGGCTCCGGGCTACCCGACATGGCATCTCCCATGATGGCGCCGTCGTAGGCCAGCGTATGCGCAATCGCCGCCATACCTGGCCACATGGGCGTCTGCCGCATTTGGGCCACCATCGCCGCAGGAACCTCTGCCGCGTTCGTCAAGAAATATTCGACCGCCTCGTCGCGACGACCCGACGCGGCCAGTTCGCCGAGGTGGGACACATAATCGGCCGGCACTGCCGGCCGCGTATCATCGACGATCAGCGGTGGCTCGTAGAGCGCCAACCTGGTGACCGGGAGGCCGTGCGCCGCCGCTCGCAGGCAAAGCACCGCTCCCGATGACATCCCATACAGCGACGCCGATCCGCCCACCGCGCGGATGAGTGCACCGATATCTTCGATTTCGCGCTCGACGGCGTAGGGCACCGTATCACCGCTGTCGCCGCGTCCACGGCGGTCATAACTGACTACGGTGAAATGTGGCGCCAAGAGCGCGGCGATCTGCCCTGCCGCCGACCGATCACTCAGCGCGCCGCCAACCAGAATGACCGTTGGCCCCGAGCCTGTTTGATCATAAGCAATGGTTGTGCCATCGTTCGAGGTGATTGTCTGCATGATCTACAATCGCTCCCGTCTCTCTACTATAGTGGCGCCACCTACCGCTTCCCCAGGGTATATGACGCCACTATGGCTACCCGCTAGACACATTCAGGTGGGCGCGCCGCCAGTTAGGCGCAGACCTCTACTTCCTCGCGCGCGCTTTCCGCGTCCGCATCATCCATGTTGGACGACTCGATCAGTGTCGCAGGGATCGGCCGCAGGATCGCAGCCGCCAGTACGATCGCGACCACGCCCAGCCCCGCGCCAATAGCCCAGGCGAGATGATAGCCGCCACTCAGCGCCGCAATCGGACTCGTGCCGCTGGCGATTAATTGGCCCGACCGGGTGGAAGAGAGCGTCGCCAGAATCGCCAGGCCGAGCGAGGCGCCGATCTGCATCGTCGTGTTGAGCAGACCAGACGCCAACCCGGAATCGCTGGGAGTCGCATCGGCCATCGCCACAATCGTCAGCGCCGGGAACGCAAGCCCTCCGCCGATTCCCAGGAGCGCCATCGGCAGCAGCAGGTCGCGCAGGTAGTTGCTGAACATCGGCCCCTGCGCCAGCAACACCAGCCCGCCGACGATCAAAACCAATCCCACCAGCACCATGGTGCGCGCGCCAAAGCGCATGATGAGCTGTGCCGACCACTTGATCGAGAGCGCGCCCATCCCCACCGCAACCGGCAGGAACGCCAGCCCGATCTCCATCGGACCATAGCGCAGCACACGCTCGAGGTTGAGCGAACCGAGGAAGAAGAAGCCGAAGAACGCGGCGCCTATCACCGCCTGCACGATGTTCGCGCCCGAGAGATTGCGCGAGCGGAACAGCCGCAGCGGCAAAATCGGATTGCGAGCCACGCCTGGCGCACAATGAACGCCACCAGCAGAGCAACGGCGACCGCGCCAAGACCGAGCGTGCGCGGCGAACCCAGCCCGTAATTAGCGGAGTCGACGATGGTGTACACGCCAAGCATCAGTGCCGTGGTGACGAGCAGCGCGCCCAGCACATCGGCGCCCTCGCCCAGACCCAGCCCTGTGTCCGCCTCAAGCAGGCGCGCGCCAACCAGCGCTGTTGCCACCCCGATCGGGAGGTTGACGAAGAAGATCCAGTGCCAGCTGATCGCCTGGGTGATGAGGCCACCCGCCAGCAGACCCACCGAGGCGCCCGCCGAGGCCACAAAGCTGAAGATGCTGATCGCCCGCGCGCGCGCGCCCGGCTCCGGGAACATCGTAACAACCATGCCCAGGATAACCGCTGAACTGACCGCGCCGCCGATGCCCTGTACGAAGCGGGCGACAATCAGCATTGGCTGGCTGAACGAGAGCCCGCACAATACCGATGCCGCGGTGAACATCGCCAGCCCGCTCAGGAAGATGCGCTTGCGGCCAATCAGGTCGCCGAGACGCCCCGCCAGCAGCATCACGCCGCCGTAGGCAATCAGATAGCCATTCACGACCCACGCCAGACCGGATTGCGAGAAGACAAGATCGCGCTGGATAGACGGCAGCGCCACGTTGACGATGGTCGAATCCACCACGATCATGAGAAAGCCCGCGCACAGGATAATCAGCGAGAGCCAGCGCGAGTCCGCTGACCGGACGAATTGGCTGATGCGAACCGTGGATCCTAATTGCCTTCCCGTGGCATTCATGTGTTACTCCTCCCGGACTATGTGTTGGTGTTGATGTGTCTCTATTCTTTTGCAAGGGAGCGTGCCTGGAAACCAAAACGCTCCAATTTGGACAGCCCTGGGCAAATCGCGCCCAGAGTTGTCCGCGGATCGCGAGGCATCATAAACGACAGACGGCGCACCTTTCGATGCGCCATGCTTCATAAAATATAGCATTGCGTGCGCTCGTTGTGCCAGCCCAATTTTCGTGGGCACCGGCGCCCATTCGCTCATGTCAATCAACGCTAGATGCTGACACATACCCACCAGTTGACATGAATGAGGAAGCCACTGAAGATCGGGAGCCACACTCACTCGTTGCTCGCCGACAGGAGCAATGGGCGGAGCATGCTGCGTTCACGGGCGTCCTCGCCGACGACGGATTCGTATTGGGTGGGCCACTCGGTGGGCAGGAGGAGCAGTTCCTCTTCATCTTCGGCCCAGAAAATGCGGCCACGAATGCGGGCGCTGTGGAGGAGCGGCTCGCAGATGATCTGTGGACGTGTGTGGGAACGCGTCTGGGGAGAGCGCGCACAGCGTCAATAGCGTCAGTCGAAAGCTGGGACATCCTGTGGCAAAGCCAAAGCGCCTGGCATGTCTGCCTGACATGTCTGCCTTCGCAGGGGCGAGCGCATAGTCTGGCGAAGTACGTGTGTTGAGAGCGCCTTCCTGGCACCCGGTTATCCTGCGGCAGTGATAGTCAGATAGCTACTGGGAAGGTCGTCGTTCTGATCCTGAAAGGGGATGCCGGTATGAAAGCGGTTCGCCTGCATGGCCGTGGTGGTCCTGAGCAGCTGGTCTACGAGGAGGCGCCACAGCCGCAGCCTGGCCCCGGCGAAGTGCTCGCGCGCGTCGGCGCGTCAGGCGTCATCGCCAACGAACTCAAGTGGGATGAGACCTACCAGACCGTCGATGGCGCGCCACGTCCCTTGCCCATTCCTGGACATGACCTGTCTGGAGAGGTCGCGGCAGTTGGCCCTGGCGTCACGGATCTCACCATGGGCGACGCTGTCTACGCCCTGATCGCGTTCCGTCGCGACGGCGCCGACGCCGACTACGTCATTGCCCTGCCCAGCGAGCTGGCTCCTCGGCCACGCACGCTCGACGACACACAGGCAGCGGCGGTTCCGCTCTCGGCGCTCACCGCCTGGCAGGCGCTCTTCGTTCATGGGGGGCTGTCGGCGGGACAAACGGCGCTGATTCATGGGGCCGCAGGAGGCGTTGGCGTCTTCGCGACCCAATTGGCGCGTTGGAAGGGGGCGCGCGTCATCACGACCGCCTCTGCCCGTAATGCGGACTTCGTGCGCGCGTTGGGCGCTGATGAGGTCATTGACTACGCGACGACGCGCTTTGACGAGGTCGTTCATGATGCGGATGTTGTCTTCGACGCTGTGGGAGGAGACACTCTGGCGCGCTCGTGGCGTGTGGTGAAGCCCGGGGGCGCCTTGGTCTCCGTCGTCAGCCCGCTCAGCGGGCAGCCCGTGCGCGATGACATCCGCTACATCTACTTCATTGTCGAGCCGAGTGGCGCGCAGTTACGCGAGATTGGCGCGCTCATTGACGCGGGACAGCTGCACCCCATCGTCGACCGGGTCTTTCCGCTCGCGCAGGCGCGTCAGGCGTATGAGGCGGCGGCGACTGGTCATCCGCGCGGCAAGATTGTTATCACTGTCCCTTGACCCCGTTAGGTCGGGTTGAATTAAGTGAACGACGATGACGTCGCAGCCGGCGCCGCGCTGCCGGTGATGTGCCTATCAAGGCTCCGGTTCTCGCCGTGCGCCAGGCGGGCGAGGAGCAGGCGAACGCCGGCAGGGCAAGCCGTCCATGTGCTAATTGGCACCCGCTCCGCAGGCCAGTGGGTATGTGTCAGACGCTAGATGTGGCCTACATGCAGCGCGCTCACCGCTTTGGCGATACGACGCTGCCGCGTTTCATCGGTCTTCGCGCCCTCGATCGAAAGCACAAGCCGCTGCTTGTTGCTGTAGGACAACGTCGCGAAGAAGCGCTCGGCTTCCGCATCGTGGCCAAGCGCGGCAGCAAAGTCAGCGGGTACCTGCACCTCGCGTGGGGCGGCGTCAAGCTCGATCTCAATATCCACCTCATCGCCAGCCGATACGCCCGCTCGCTCGCGCACCTCCGCGCTGACCGGGAGCATGAAGACTCCTCCCATGGAGGCTACAGTGCTGCGGTAGGAATAGCCATTGATGACAACCCGAACCGCTGGCCGCTTCCCCGCGCCGAGACTTTCAACGACCTCGTCCGGAACCTGGATACCGGTGGCGGTCTTGCCGCCAAGCTCGATAGTGGCGCGGAATCTCATGATCGCCTCCCGCTAGCTCTCAAAGAACGCGGTCAACACCGGAGCCATTGCCTCCGCCGCGAAGTCGTGGCGCTGGCCCTCAAGCGTGCGCTGCTGGCCATTGGGCAGGTGCTCCACAATCGCTTGCGCCGTCGGGTGCATAAAGGGGAAGCTCGCCCCGCCATCCAGCACGAGCGTGGGAATCTTGACCTCGGCAACCCGATCAACCGGCAAGACATAGTCGCCCATGATCGTGGCGTCGTAGGCCAGCGTGTGCGCCAGTGCCTCCTGGCTCGCCCAGAACGGCGAGGTGCGCATCTGGTCGGCCATTTCCTGCGGCAGACCGACAACCTGCACCATAAAATATTCGGCCGCGTCGCCCCGGCGACCCTGCGCAACCAGATCGGAGAATGTCTTTGCGGTGTCCGCTGGTGGCCTGCGGAAGCCATCGGGAATGTAGGGCGGCTCCCACAGCGCCAGTTTCGTGATTCTGCCTGGGAGCTGGCGAGCCGCTTCGAGCGCCAGGGCAGCGCCCGATGACGAGCCGAACAGATATGCCGACCCACCGGCGGCGTCTACCAGAGCGTCGATGTCTTCCACCTCGCGCTCGACGGCGTAGGGCTGCGTGTCGCCGCTCGCATTGCGCCCACGGCGGTCGTAGTTGAAGACGGTAAAGCGCTTCGCCAGCAGGTCCGCGAGTGGCGCATGCGACATGCGATCAACCGATCCGCCACACACCAGAATCACCGATGGCCCATCCCCCAGGCGATCGAACGTAATCGTCGTGCCATCTCTTGAAGTGACCGAGTTCATCTGTTTGTCCCTTTCGAGTGAGTCGAACATTTGTTAAGAACAGCATACCCTTAGTCGAAGGGGGAAGTCTTGTACAGAAACGACAAGTGCTCCGGCGTGCGTCTACCCATGAGCTGAGCGGGTGTCTGACCGACGAAGTAGCGCAGTGCCCGGGTGAGATGCGGCTGATCAAAGTACCCCGCCTGATAGACCGCGTCGAAGATGGTCGCGCCCTGCCGCAGCAGGTTGGTCGCGTAGCGTGCGCGCTCGATTTGCCGGATGGCGCTATGGGTCAGTCCGGTGGCGCGCAGGAAGCGCCGCTGTGCCGAGCGTGGCGAGAGGTCAGCATTCTGCCGTCCCCGCAACGTGGCATCCACAACAGTGTCAAAGTCGAGCGCGCCCGCGCGGACGAGGCGCTCCACAAATGTATCGGCATTGTCATACGTCGGATAGTGCCAAGTCGAGCCGTGCAGCCAGAAGGAGCCGCTAGTGGCGTCGGGCAAGGTGATCGCACTGTCGATGAGTTGCGCCAGCGGCAATTGAGGCATGAATGCGCCGCATTTGAGCACGATGCCGACATAGTCGGAATGCGTAGGATAGAAGGCAGGCGTCGCCTTCGTCTCCGGTCCCCGCACCGTGAAAAACGTCTTGCCGTGCTGATTCCACGCGACCATCTGAATGCGGTTGAGCGCCAGGGAGATAAACGGGCCTGAGTCCTCACTGTGGCTGCGCCAGATGCTTTCAACGTAGGGCGAATCGGATGATCTCTTCTCGAAGATTATGCCTGTCTGGGTCCGCTGAGACGCCGATGCTGCCATGAATCCCTCCCGCGCGGCAATATCCCTTCACGAGTGAGGAGAAGGGTAAGGCCACAGGCTTTATCCCTCATTCTGTCGCTCGGCGCTATAACCGGAACGAGGCGCAATTAAAGCTGCCTGGTACGCTATGTGCAGGTTGAGCGTTTGTGTCGGGAATGGCGAAACACGTGCTACCAGCCGATGTATCGTCGTGAATGGCCCGCACCAGCATGGCGTGCGCTATCACAGTGATTGGGAGGCGCAATGACATCCTCAACGCTGAGTCCGCTACGTGAGGCCGAGTCGGCATCTTCTCCTGCCAGGCGCTATGAACTCGACTGGCTGCGTGTGCTCATCATCGTCGGGCTCATCCCGTTTCACGTCATCATGTTGTTCGTCGTCGCCGCGCAATCCTACCTATCCGGGAAGTCGCCCAATTCGGCCGCGGAAATCGCCACGAGCTTTTTCATCCTTTGGCCCATCTCGCTGCTCTTCCTGGTTGCTGGGGCGAGCACATGGTTCGCGCTGGCACGACGGACGCCAGGCCAATACATGAGTGAGCGACTGCTGCGCCTGTTCTTCCCATTCGTGTTCGCTACGCTGACGCTCATCCCTCTTCAGGTGTATGCCATTGTGCACGCGTATCCGCAGCTACTGAATATGAAGGTGGTGCCTCCGACGGGGATGCACCCGCAGGAGTCGTTCGCCGAGTTCTATCCGCAATACCTCGCGGGCTACGGCTACTTCCTCCGGCACTTTTCTTCGGCACGCGAAGCCGTCTTCTGGGGACACCTCTGGTTCGTGCCACGGTTGCTGCTCTATGCCCTGGCGACCCTGCCTGTGCTGCTCTGGCTCCGCAGCAAATCGGGCATGGGCGCCATAGCGCGGCTGGCCGCCATGTTTGCCGTCCCTGGGACCACCTTGCTGCTTGGACTGATGATCGCGCTTCCGCGTCTTGGTGGCGCGGCGCTGTATCACCTGGATCTACGTCTATACGGATATGTGAACTGGGACTACTACAGCCTCGGCAGCCAACTGGTCGTTTTTCTGGTGTGCTTCCTCCTGGGCTACGTGACCTATGCGTCGCCGCCCCTGCTGCGCGCATTGCATCGTGACGGCCCTGTGGCACTGGCGCTTGGCATCCTCGTATTCGCGGTGCTGCAAACCCCGGCGGGACATTTCGCGTCGGTGACCGAGGTGACACCTGGCGGCATTCTGATCACCTGTTTGCGCGCGGAGGGCGAGTGGCTGCTCATCGCGGGGTCGCTGAGTGTCGCGCTGCGGTTCTTCACGTTCAGCAATTCCCTGCTGCGCTACTTGAGTGAGGCCGCGTACCCGCTCTACGTGCTGCACATGCCGGTGCTCATACTCGTAGGCGTGACGGTGGTGCAATGGCATCTGCCGATAGCGATCACGCTGCCGCTCGTCGTCATCGCCACACTCGCGCTGACACTTGGGTTCTATGAATTCGCGGTCAAGCGCATCATGCCGTTGCGGTTGCTCTTCGGACTGCGAGCGCGGCCAGTCAAGGCAACGGCTCGTGGCGAGACACATAACGCGCCACAAACGCCCCAATGATCGCCATCACGTCTGGCGACACCATCGCTCCGTCGCTGACGAAGAGTGGACCGACCTCTCGAAGGGGCCGCGCTCACTCACCCATCCCACGATTCCCAGCATGTATCGGAACCCCTGCGAGGCAGCGTAACGTTTGCTGTAACGCTTTCGAGACGGCCATCGAGTAGTGTGATGTTGTGGGTAGGCAGGGCTCTTTAGAGAAGCGGTGAGACGGCGACACAACAGTGACAACACGGCTCCATGCCGCGCAGCGCGCAGTGCCCTCACAACGAGATGGGCAGCGTAATAGTCGTGCGCCGGAGGGCCTACCGGAAACAGGTCATGAATGGGGGAATACCATGTCCAATAGTGAGCATGCTACCGGTAGTCAGTCGGGTGATAGCGCATCTGTGCCGAGAAAGAATACGCTTTCCGGTCGTACGGCGGTCGTATCGGCTATTGCCGGGTTTGTGCTGATGGCGGTAAGCGGGTTCCTCTTCTTTGCCGCGGCAGGATATTCCGCTCAGGCGAACCAGGACCCACAGGCGCTGCTGGCCGCCGGAGGGAGCAGCCCCGATATATTCCGTTGGGCCAGCGTGGTAGACCTGTTCGGCTACCTGCTGGTGGCCCCGCTCGTTGCCTATCTCTACCACCGCTTCCGTGACGAGCCGCGCACGGTATTGTATACCGCCGCCGGATTCGCCTATATCCTCGTAGGCGCCATAGGAGCCATCATCTTTCTTGCAGCTGAGCCAATGCTCCTGCGCAACTATGCATCCGCTTCGGCGACCGTGGCACAGCGCGCAGCCATCGCCACGACATTCACAGCGCTCTATCAGATAGTAGTCGTAGGATTGTGGCAAACCCTGGAATGCATACCCGCTGGGGTGTGGTTGCTCGGCACCGGAAGCAACCTGTATCGCGGCAACCGTCGCGCGCTCGCACTCGTGCCGTTCGCCTTAGGGAGCCTGTACCTGCTGCTTGCCGCGGTGCGGCTGCTCGGCATCTAGCCGCCCGAAGTGTTCACCTGGCACGCGGATCACGCCGACCCTGGGGTCTGCAAGAGCAATCTCGCACGGGGACTTGACTAAACGTTCAATCAAGTGTACGCTCCCACTTGAACGATCATTCAAGAGGGGACGACATGGGCGACGCTGAATCTGAATCCGGTGCGGCGCGGAATCCGGGCGCTCTCGATGATGACGATGGTAACACTGATGTCACTGCGCGGCAGGGGCAGCCAGACGCGCCCAGGGGAGGTGACGAGCCAGACCGCAGGCGCCAAATCTTGGACGCCGCCTTCGAGGAGTTCGCTGAACATGGCTTTCGCGGCGCCACCATCAAGCGTATTGCTCAGCGGGCCAGGCTCCGTTCGCAAGCGCTCATCTACTGGTACTTCCCGGCAAAGGAGGCTCTCTTTGAGGCCGTCCTCGGCCAGCAACTGCCCATTGTGCAGATGGTGCTCGACCCCGCGCCACTGCTCGACCGCCCACCGGAAGAGGTGCTGCCCCTGCTCGCGCGCGCCTACCTGGCGACGGCCGACCGTCCAGGCGCGCCTCGTCTCTTGCGTCTACTCGCCCCGGAACTGATTCGACGGCCGGAAGTCGCCGACGCGGTGGGCGGGCCGCTCATCGCCAAGATCCTTGACTTCGTCAAGATCTACCTCGCGCATCAGGTCGAGTTGGGGCGCCTCCGGCCACACGACGTGCGCGCAGGTGCCCGCGCCTTTATCGGCATGATCCTGCCGCAACTGGGAGGCAAGCTGTTCCTTCCGGCGTTGCGGGCAGACGGCCTCACCGATCAGGAGCACATCGCGACGGTGGTCGCCATCTTTCTACATGGCCTTCAGCCGGACGCCTGACGATGCAGAGTCGCTGAGGAAGGATATTCGTGGCGAGTACGACAGCATTGTTGTGCTGGCCAGATAGGAGGCCTCATGAACATCTACACCATTGCGCTCTTCGCACATGTTGTCGGCGCCATCGGCACCTTCGTTGGCGTCAGCGTCTGGCTCTTCGCTGCCGAGGCTCTGCGCCGGGCGCGGCGTGTCGGGCAGGTTCGTACGCTCATCGGCCTGATCCAGCCTTCCGGGGTCGTGGCCATCGCCAGTATCATCCTTCTCGGCATCGCGGGGCTTTACATGGCGCAGACCACCTGGGGAACACAAGCCCCCTGGATTGTCGTGGCCACGATCAGTTTCTTGCTCCTTGCCCCATTCGGCGCCTTCGTCATCGACCCGCGTCTGCGGGCGCTCGCCAAGTTGATCGCCCTGGCGCCCGAGGGTCCGCTACCCCCTGCATTGGCGGCGCGCACCCATGACCCGCTTGTAGGCGTCGGACTCTACACCTACATCGGCGTGTTGCTCGGCATCGTCTTCCTGATGACGACCAAGCCGCCGCTGGCAACCTCCATCCTGGCAATGTCCATTGCGACGGTGATTGGGCTGGCTACGGGTCTGCTGCTCTGGTGGGCGGCACGCTCAAACGTGCGGATGATGCTCCAGGTGCGTGACCCAGCGGGATAATGCGCGATATCCGCCCTGCAGGATGTTGACCGGATGATGCTCGGATGATACTCGGATGAAAGGATTACGCCGATACTCGGTGCGCTCACCTGTGGCACGAACACGCCCATTCGTTCCTGATGTCCCAACTCAACCACCTGCATCGGCCACCATCTCACCACAATGAAGGAGGTCTGTATGATGACACCGCTAGAGTCCCTGATTGTGGTCGCGACCGCGCTCAATGGCATCCTGGGCGGATTCAGCTTCGAGATCGCGCTTGTCAAGCTGCCAACACGCCGCCGCATCGGCGCGGTGGCCTACGCGACTTTCGCGCGCGGCAGTGATCTGGGCAATGGGATATGGGTCTACCCAACGACAGCTATTAGCGCAACGCTGCTGACCTTTGCCGCAACGATCGTGGCCTACATCGAGTCGCAACCCGTCGCCGTGTTGCTGCCACTCAGCCTCGCCGCGCTCACCAGCATTGGCCATTTCCTGGCCACGTCACGGGCAGCGCCCATCATGGTGCGTGTGAGCAGGACGCCCGCCGATGAGACACGCTTGGCAGCGCTGCTGGATCGTTTTGCTCGCTGGCATACGGTACGCGCGGCGTTGCAACTGCTGACCTTTTTTGTCCTGCTGTGGGCCTTGGTTGCCGTGCGCTAGAGCGACCACCTGGTTCTGGGTTGGCTGGATGAGTTGCGGTGGAAAGTCAGTCATCAGCGGGTTAGCGAGCATGCTCTACCGCGTTGCCCAGTGCTCCGTCTGCTCGGATTGCCCGCTGTGACCGCGAAGAGCCACGCCATTTGCTGATCCGCATGACTGCATTCGGAAGATTTGTGAGATTCGCGGGCGCTTGCCATCCAGCCGCGCGATCACCCAGGGCTCGCCGAGCGCAGGCGGACTAACGCGGCGCCATGCGGAACGCGCCATCCAGCCGGATTGTCTCGCCGTTGAGCATCGTATTCTCGACGATCGACTGCACCAGCGCGGCGTATTCCTCCGGGCGACCCAGGCGTGGAGGGAACGGCACCTGCTGGCCGAGCGAGGCACGCGCTGACTCTGGTAGCCCTGCCAGCATGGGCGTGTCAAAGATGCCCGGAGCAATTGTCATCACGCGGATACCGTAGCGCGCTAGCTCGCGGGCAATGGGCAGCGTCATGCCAACCACGCCAGCCTTCGAGGCGGAATAGGCCGCCTGACCAATCTGCCCGTCGAAGGCCGCGACCGACGCGGTGAGGACGATCGCACGCTCGCCCTCGGCATCCGGCTCGTTGTGTTGCATCGCGTCTGACGACAGGCGTATCGCGTTGAAGATGCCCACCACGTTGACCTGGAGCACCTTGGCGAAGCGGTTGAGATCGTGCGGCGCGTCTTTACCCAGCACCTTCTCGGCAATCGCGATGCCCGCGCAGTTGACCACGATGCGCAGCCCATTGCCCAGCCCTGCCGCCGTCTGCACCGCGGCGCGCAGCGAATCCTCACTGGTGACATCCGTGGACACGAAATGCGCGTTCTCGCCCAGTTCCGCCGCCAGCGCCTCGCCAGTCTGCGCGTTGAGATCGGCGATGACCACCTGCGCGCCCGCGCCCACCAGCCGCCGCACCGTCGCCGCACCCAATCCTGACGCGCCGCCCGTCACCAGCGCGCCTGTTCCTGTTATCTGCATGCTCCGCTCTCCTCGTCGAATCATTGGCGAAAGTTGGTCAGCGGCAACAGCGCCGCCCTCCAACGATACACCCCCAGACGTCACAGCATCAATAGCGCAACAACAGAGCAGTTCTTCAGCGTACGGGGTATTATGGTACTACTACGCAAAACACAAGAAATCTGTTACCCAGGAGCAACGAGCCAGAGTTCGCACAACACGAGGAGGCTGGCATGGCAGACATACTCTCCAAAGCGCAACTCCTGCAGGATTTAGCGGACGCTTACGAGCAACTGATCGCCACCGCCACCACTGCGGCCCAACGCGGCGCGCGCCAGTCAGCCACATGGGGACCGCGCGAGGTCGTGGCCCACTTGGCGGGCTGGGAGGTGATGGCGACAGTGCGTGTTCCAGCAGTGGTGGCCGGGATGGCGCCGCTGGAATTCGACGACGAGGCGCAGCAGGCAGTCATGAACGACGCGATCAACGCCACCATCGTCACGATGGCGGGCGATCAGTCGCTCGACGCCGTCTGTGCGATCCTGCGCCGGGCCTACCAGCGCGACATCGAGAATCTCAAGCCGCTGGACGACCGGTTCTTCCGGCCAGGTGAATACGTCTATGAACGCACGGTCTCGGTCATCGAGCACTGTCACGAACACGGCCAGGAGTTGCTGTAGAGTCGTCGGCGCGCGCAAGAGGAAGGTGTTGAATCGGCGGCATGACATCAGATGATGCGCCCCTCAGCCTCACGTTTCATCCGGTGACGGTGGAGCGGCGCGCCGACCTGGCGCGGTTCTCGGAGCGGCACGGCACATTTCGCTACTGCTCGTGCATGCGCTGGCGGATGACCAGCACCGCATACCAGCGCTCAACCAAAGAGCAGCGGATCACCGCGCTCGACGACCGGGTGCGCGAGGGCGTTCCCGTCGGCGTGCTGGCGTATCTGGATGGCGAACCGGTCGGCTGGTGCTCCATTGCGCCACGCGAAACCTACGGCGCACTCGAACGCTTCCGCGCGCTGGCCCGCATCGACGATGCGTCCGTCTGGTCAGTCGTCTGCTTCTTTGTCGATAGCCACATCCGGCGGCGCGGTGTTACACTCGGACTGCTGCGAGCGGCGGTGGACTATGCGCTGGCACAGGGCGCGCGGATTATCGAGGGTTATCCGGTCGAGCCGGGTGCGCGACTCTACAGCTACATGGGGTCGCCAGCTACCTTCCGCCAGGCGGGATTCCACGAGGTGGCGACGACGGCAGGCGGGCGGCTCATCATGCGCTATACGCGCGATACGCTGGAAGGCTGATGTCATGCAGTCAGGAATATTCAAGTCATTCGTGCCGTGGGTCGGCGCGTTCTTTCTCGCGATGGGAGTGCTGTCATTCTTCACCCATGCCCCGCTGTTGGGTGGCGCGCTGCTCTGCATCGGTGTGGCGTTTCTCCTCTTAGGCGCCTCGGCACAGGCGTGGCCGACACTGCCGCCCTGGCGCAAGGTTGGCTCGGCCGCCGGGGTAGTCGCCGGTCTGGTGCTCCTCATCGTCAGCCTCATCACCAACGGGTTTTGAGCCATGCCAACGAATCGGCAAGGTCGGGGATAGGGCGATTGGATAGGTGATCCACGGGCACAGACGCCTGGGAGCCGCGAGAGGGCACGACCACCCAGGCCGCCGCGGATGGAGGGCATCCACGCCGTACCACACGCGAGGATGCGTGCAGCGCCAGGACAATACGAGCGGGACTTCACGCCGAGCGGCTCCCCAACCGCCGGGAGGTGAAGGGTGTTCCCGTCGCGCTGTGACCATTATAGAACATGTGTTCTACAGATTTCAAGCCCCCAAATCTTCCTGCTGATTGTGACCTCTTATGTACACAAGGATGCGTGCGTTGGGCGTGCTATAGTTTGAAGCATGACAGGCAGTAATCCACTGCACGCGAGTGTGGAATCAGGCAGAGAGGACAAAACACTGGTGGATACCAATCAGCCGCCATCTGGCATGCTTCAGGATTTGCACGAGCAGGTCGCGCTGGTGACCGGAGCGAGCAGCGGCATCGGCCAGGCAGTGGCCAAGGCGCTCGCACAGCGGGGTGTGCATGTAGCGCTGGCGGCGCGACGGACGGATCGTCTGCAGGCGCTGAGCGAAGAACTGGCGAGCGACGGACACGGCGAGGCGCTGGTATTGGCCTGTGATGTGCGTGATCCCGATCAGGTGCAGGCGGCGGTGCGGCAGACGGTCGAGCGGTGGGAGCACCTCGACATTCTGGTGGCAAATGCGGGCTTCGGCTATCGCGCGTCCCTGGTGGATGGCGATATCGCCCGCTGGAAAGACATGATCGACACGAACGTCTACGGGCTGCTGCTGACGCTGAAATATGGCGTCCCGCCGATGTTGGAGCGCAAGCGCGGCCACGTGATCGTCACGTCGTCGGTGGCGGGCCGGATGCCCACACTGGGCGGCTCGGCATACTGCGGGTCGAAGTTCGCGGCGACGGCGATCGCCGATGTGCTGCGGCAGGAAGTCGGCCCCCAGGGTGTACGCGTGACGACCATCGAGCCGGGTGTGGTCATCTCGGAGTTCCAGGAGGTGGCGGGCTATACGCCGGGCATCCTCGAAAACATGCTCAAGGGCGCGACGCCGCTCCAACCCGAAGATATCGCGCGCGCGGTCGTCTTCGCCATCGAGCAGCCCGTGCACTACGCCATCAGCGAGATGGTGGTGCGCCCAACCGGCCAGGCCTTCCCGTAGGCGTGGGTGATGGAACCTCTCCCTCAACCCCTCCCCGGCGCGGGGAGGGGCAGCGGCCTACGGCGTGGCGGCGCTAAGTGCCTCGCCCGCACGTGAGGAATGGTAAACCGTTACGATGGCTGAGAGGCAGAAGGGACAGAAGGGACAGAAGGGACAGAAGGGACAGAAGCTTGTCTAGCACACGCGGTCCCTCTTCGGGAAAAGATGAAGGTGAATCGAAGCCGGGATATGAGCCAGAGAGTCAATCCGACGATCTCTACATCGAGATCAGCGATCTACATCGACCCGCTCAGCGAGGGTTTGCGCCGCTGATGGAGTCATCTGCTGGGGATACACGTCTTGTGCCGTGGCATCGACAGCGGGTGCAGGTTCCACGTCTGGTAGTAGTCGCGGCCCTTGTGGCTACGCTGGTAGTGGTTTTGCTAGTTGCGACGCCAATAGGCTCGGTGCTCAGCACGCTTGGCGCACGACCGACGCCTGCCCCAACTTCCGCCCATGTAGTCGTTCCCACCCCACTGTCTGCCACGCCCAGCCCGTC
>DAHUXT010000119.1 GCA_027307065.1 Ktedonobacteria bacterium | reverse complement strand
GATGAGATGCTGGTGGATCGTCGCCTCCTCGTTCCCCTGCATATCGCGGATAATCACCTTGTGGCCGATGCTGAAGACCTTGCCATCGACAATATAGCGGTCGGTTCCAGCCTCATCCTTCACCGTGAAGTCATCGCCAATGGCAAAGAGCTTGCGTCTCAGTTGATAGCGCATGCGGCAATCTCCTTCTCAATCGAGCGCACTCGTCTACTGATCAGCAAGCCACATGGCGGGCGAACGACGCAATGGGCGAGGTAATCCTGGCGGCCATTTGGGCCATTCGCCGCGTCAGATCTGCCGTCGCCAATGTGCCACAAATCCGCTGTTTAAGCGGTCTTGTGCATCCCCACACGTTTGACACACTACCATGCCCGTGCTACCATATCCTATGGTGTGCGAGACAGCCTCATGCTGTGGGCACGCCAACGACGAGCGGATGTCCGGTGGTGGGAGGCTCCGTGTATGCCTGATTTCATGCCTGTTCTGATCCTGATGGGACTGGCATTTGCCTTCGCGGTACTCGTGATTCTCGTCACGTTCATCCTCGGCCCGAAGCACCCAACCCCTGAGAAACTGGCTCCCTATGAGTCAGGCATCCAGGAGGTCGAGGCGCCGCGCTCGCGATTCCCAGTGAAATACCTGACGACAGGCATGCTCTTCATTATCTTCGATGTCGAGGCCGCGTCGCTCATCCCACTGGCAATCCTCATGCGCCAACTCAAGGTCATGGGGCTGATCGAGCTGGTGGTTTTCGCCGCGATCCTCATCGTTCCCTTTTTCTACGTCTGGCGCAAAGGGGCATTCGCATGGGAATAAACGACACAACGACGGATGCGACGACGGGCGAGCAGATGCCGCAACGCGTCAACCCGTGGGCGCCCGTGCAATATGTCTCTAACACCCAGACGCCACGGCTGCCGCGCGATGTCCAGCCTGCCGATGGCGGCAACATCCTGTTGACGTCGGTGAACAAAATGATCGACTGGGGTCGCAGCAACTCGCTCTGGCCCGCCACCTTTGGCCTGGCCTGCTGCGCCATCGAGATGATGTCCGCAAGCGCCTCGCGGTGGGACATTTCACGGTTTGGCGCTGAGGTCTTTCGCGCCAGCCCGCGCCAGGCGGACCTGATGATCGTCGCTGGGCGGCTCTCGGTCAAAATGGCGCCCGTACTGCGGCACATCTACGACCAGATGCCCGACCCCAAATGGGTCATCTCGATGGGCGCGTGCGCCTCGTGTGGCGGCGTCTTCAACAACTATGCCATCATCCAGGGCGTGGATAAAATCGTGCCAGTCGACGTGTATGTGCCCGGCTGCCCGCCCACGCCAGAGATGCTGCTGCACGGGCTGAATCTGCTGCAAGACAAGATTCGCCAACGCATCCCCAGCCCGGTCGATCCACTCAAGGCTGCTGGCATTACCTATATTGGCAGCGAGGATTAACGATGGCCGACGAACAACACATGGGCGCGCCAGAGCTTGCGACGCCATCGAATCCGCTGGCCGACGCAACCGTCGCCCTGCTGCGCGATCGTTTCCCCGATGGCGTGGTGGAAGTCACCGAGCATCGCGGCGAGATGACCATCGTCGTCCGCCCCGACATCATCGTCGAGGTCTGCCGGGCGCTGCGTGACGAGAAGCAGCTCGCCTATAACTATCTTGCCGACATCACCGCCGTCGACTGGCTGGAGCGCGAGCCGCGCTACGACATCGTCTATCACCTGCTCTCGCTGGCCACCTACGCGGTGGTGCGCCTGAAGGTGCGAATCGGCGGCGAGGAGACGCCCGACCCGGAGATTCCGTCGGTGACGCCGGTGTGGCCGGGCGCGGACTGGTTCGAGCGCGAGATCTACGACCTGTTCGGCATCCGTTTTAGTGGGCATCCCAACCAGACACGCATCCTGATGCCGCAAGACTGGGTCGGCTATCCGCTGCGCAAAGACTATCCCCTCACCGGGATACATCTGCCAGAGCCGCACTGGGGCGGCCAGGTACTGCTGGAGCAGCCACTCCCGGAGGGCATCGGGCAGCAGACGCTCCGCACACCCGACCACACGGGAACGCCACGGTCCGACAACACCGTGCCAGGCGCCCCCGATACGCCCGATACGCCGCCGGACGCGTCCGCGGCGAAGAATGCTCGCTGAGGATTCGAGGAACACCATGCAGCTAGAGGAACCGACAGCGCTTCAGGTGGACGAGAGCGAGCAACTCGACGAGAGTACGCGCCGTGACACCATGACCATCAATATGGGCCCACAGCATCCCTCGACACATGGGGTGCTGCGGCTGGTGCTCACCCTCGACGGTGAGACGATTCTCAAGGCGCAGCCAGACATCGGCTATCTGCATACCGGCATCGAGAAAACCGCCGAGGATAAGAGCTACTTCAAGTCGCTGGTGTTGACCGACCGGATGGACTACCTCGCGCCGCTCTGCAACAACCTCGGCTATTCGCTCGCCGTCGAGAAACTGCTGGGCATCGACGTGCCCGAAAAGGCGCGGTTCGCGCGGGTGGCGCTGGCGGAGTTGCAACGCATTGCCAGCCATCTCGTCTGGCTCGGGTCCAGTGCGCTCGACCTTGGTGCGCAGAGTGTCTTTCTCTACTGCTTCCGCGAGCGCGAGCTGATTCTCGATATCTTCGAGGCGTGCTCTGGCGTGCGCATGATGACCAGCTACATCATGCCCGGCGGCCTCCAGGCAGACCTGCCCCCCACTTTCGCGAAGCTGGTGCGCGATTTCATCAAGATATTCCCACGGCGACTGCGCGAATACCACGACCTGCTGACCAACAATCGCCTCTGGATTGACCGCACCCGCAACATCTGCCTGCTGCCCGCCGATCAGGCGATCGCGCTGGGGTGCAGCGGGCCGACGTTGCGTGGCAGTGGCGTCGCCTATGACGTGCGCAAGGTCTTCCCGTATAGTGGCTACGAGCGATTCGCGTTCGACATTCCAGTCGGCACCAACGGCGATGTCTACGATCGCTATCTCGTCCGTATGCTGGAGATGCGCGAGAGCTTGAAGATCATCGAGCAGGCGATGGATGGCATGCCGGAGGGCCGCTGGCAAGTGGACGACAACAAGATCGTGCCGCCGCACAAGTACGAGATCTCCTCAAACATGGAGGCGCTGATCCACCACTTCAAGCTGTACACGGAGGGCTACCGCCCGCCTGCTGGCGAGGTCTACGTGCGCACCGAGTCGCCGAAGGGTGAACTCGGCTTCTACATGGTGAGCGACGGCAGCGCGAAACCGTATCGCATGCATGTGCGGGCGCCGTCGTTTGCCAATCTACAGGCGTTGCCGCTGATGATCGAGGGATACTTGATTTCGGATGTGGTGGCGGCTATCGGCAGCATCGACATCGTACTGGGGGAGGTTGACCGCTGATGATCGGCGAGGAAGTACAGGTACGTCTGCGCGAGATCGTTTCGCGCTACCCCTCCGCCCGTTCGGCGATGTTGCCCTGTCTGCATCTCGTGCAGGAGGAGCAAGGCTACATCACGCCGGAGGGCATCATCGCGGTGGCCGAGGCGATTGGCGCGAAGCCCGACGAGGTCGAGTCAGTCGTCACGTTCTATTCGATGTACACCGAGGAGCCGAAGGGGCGCTGCGTCATCAAAGTCTGCACCAGTATCGCGTGCTATTTGCGTGGCTGCGACGATGTCCTGGCGCATCTGGAGCAGCGGCTGGGCATTCGCAAGGGCGAGACATCGAGCGATGGTCGCTTCACCCTGGAGGCAGCCGAATGCCTGGCGGCGTGCGGTATGGCCCCAGCAATGCAGGTAAATGGCCGCTTTTTCGAGAATGTGACGACCGAGAGCGCCGACACACTGGTTGATTATCTGGTGAGCGCCGGCGACACCGCGGCGCTCACCAGCGCCTGGCAGCCGGTGAGCGACGGACGGGGCATGGCAACCGTTTCCAGGTTGGATGCGGCGAATCCAGCGGTGGAGGCTGTAGAAGCCGCCGATACCGCCGACACGACAGCACAACAGAATGGGGCGCACGAGCGATGAGCGAGACACCCGGAACGACGCCCGCCAATAATAGCCTGCCCCTCGGTCCGACGCCGCGCTTCCTGACGCGCAATTTCGGCGTGCCTGGCATTGACCGTATCGAGGTCTATCGGCAGCACGGCGGCTACGAGTCGCTGGCGAAGGCGCTCACCCAATTCGAGCCGGATGCGCTGGTCGAGGAAGTCAAGAAGTCGGGGCTGCGCGGCCGTGGCGGCGCTGGGTTCGCCACCGGCATGAAGTGGGGCTTTCTGCCGAAAGACAACCCGAAGCCGCGCTATCTGTGCGTCAACGCCGACGAGAGCGAGCCGGGCACGTTCAAAGACCGGGTAATGATCATGGAGGTCTGCCCGCACCTGTTGGTGGAAGGCACGATTATCTCATCGTTCGCCACTAAGGTACACCATGCGTTCATCTACGTGCGCGGCGAATTGCCCCTGGCGGAGCGACAGATGGCGCGCGCGGTGCGGGAGGCCTACGATGCCGGACTGCTCGGCAAGAACATCCTGGGCAGCGGTTTCGATCTCGACATCACCGTGCATCGCGGCGCGGGCGCGTACATCTGCGGCGAAGAAAGCGCCTTGCTGGAGTCGCTGGAGGGCAAGCGCGGCTATCCCCGGCTCAAGCCACCGTTCCCTGCGGTCGTCGGCCTCTATAGCAGCCCAACGGTCATCAACAACGTCGAAACCATCGCGACGGTTCCTGCGGTCGTGGAGCACGGCGCCGATGTCTACGCTGCCTATGGCACCGAGAAGAGCAAAGGCACGCGCCTCTACTGTCTCAGCGGGCATGTCGAGCGGCCTGGCAACTACGAACTGCCGCTGGGCGTTCCGCTGCGCACGCTCATCGAGGACTATGGTGGAGGCGTTCGCGGCGGGAGACAGGTAAAGGCCGTTGTCCCCGGTGGATCGTCCACGCCGTTCCTGAAGCCGTCGCAGTTGGATACGCCGCTCGACTATGAATCGGTGGCGGCGGCCGGGTCGATGCTCGGCTCTGCCGGAGTGATAGTGCTGGATGACCAGACATGCATCGTCGGCGCGGTGCTGCGGATGACGGAGTTCTACCGCGACGAGTCATGCGGAAAGTGCACGCCGTGCCGCGAAGGGACGTTCTGGCTGGTGCAACTGCTGGAGCGCCTGGAAGCGGGCCACGGCAAAGAGAGCGACATTCCGCTGCTGGCCGATATCTGCGACAACATCTTTGGCCGCAGTTTTTGCCCGCTCGGCGATGCGGCGACCATGTCTATCGTCAGCAGCATCAAGCTGTTTTACAACGAATATCTCCACCACGTCACGGCGCACGGCTGTCTGGTTGGCCCGCGAGCGCGTGGCGTGGCCGTGGGTGCAGGCGCGAACGTGTAGTGCGGCAAGCGGGAAGAAAAATGGATCATGGGTGAGCAACAAGAGCTGGTCACAATTACGATAGATGGGCGCGAGGTGAGCGTTCCACCGGGGACGCTGCTCTGGGAGGCTGCGCGCCAGCTGGATATCGAGATCCCCATCTATTGCTACCATCCCAAAATGGACCCGCTCGGCGCCTGTCGCATGTGCTTTGTCGAGGTCAAAGGGATGCCCAAGCCCATGACCGCGTGCACGACGACGGTGACGCCCAACATGGTCGTCTCCACCGATTCGCCCATGGTGAAGAAGAGCCGCCGTGGCACGCTGGAATTCCTGCTCATCAACCATCCGCTCGACTGCCCCATCTGCGACAAGGGCGGCGAGTGCGATTTGCAGGACTTCACGCTGCGTCACGGGCCGGGCGGCACGCGCTTCGACCTGTACAAGCGTCACTACGTCAAGCCCATAGCGGTCAGTGACCGCGTGCTGCTTGACCGCGAGCGCTGCATCGCCTGCCAGCGGTGCGTCCGCTTCTGCCAGGATGTCGCGATGGAGAATGGCCTGGTCATGATGGAACGCGGCTTCAAGACTGAGGTTGGCGTCGAAGAAGATGCGCCGTTCGATTCGATCTTCTCCGGCAACGTGGTGGAGATGTGCCCGGTGGGCGCGCTCACCGCCAAGAGCTACCGCTTTGTCACGCGCCCGTGGGAGTTGAAGCGCACGGCCAGCGTCTGCGGCCAGTGCTCCGTCGGCTGCAACGTGTTGGTGGATGTGCGAGTGAATAAGGTACTGCGCCAATACAGTCGTACCAACGACAGCATCGACGAGGGCTTCCTCTGCGACCGTGGCCGCTGGAACACCGAGCTCGTGAACAGCCCGCAGCGGTTGCGCACGCCACTGATTCGCAGGAATGGCGCGTTGGAGCCAGCCACCTGGGAAGAGGCGCTGCAACTGGTGGCGCAGCGATTGCGCGCGGTCGCCAGCACGCATGGAGCGTCGGCGATTGGCGGCATCGGCTCGACGCACACCACCAACGAAGAGGCATACCTCTTCCAGAAGCTGCTACGCGCCGGACTCGGCACGAACAACGTAGACCACTTTCATGGGCGCTTCCCCGCGATGGAGCGCAACGGCCTGCCGTGGGTCTGGACCGACTCGATTGCTGGCCTGGAGAAAGCGTCGCATATCGTCCTGCTCGGCACGGACACGTACAACCGCCAGCCCATCGTCGATCTGCGCATCAGGCGCGCCATACGCAAGGGCACACGCGTCTACGTCGTCACGCCCGAACCATCGCGGCTGGACCGTCTGGCCGCCGGAACGATTCGCTACAACGAGGGCCAGACTGGCGCGGTGTCGCGAGCGTTGCTCAGCGCGGTGCTTAGCGAGCCGTTGACTCGCGGCGACTTTGCCACAAAACGCGCGGCCAGTGTCGCGGCGTTGCGGGATTCGCTGGCGCATACCAACACCGAGGCGCTGGCGGCTTTCGCGGGCGCGGATGCCACAGCGTTACGGGCGCTGGCGCGTGAGATCGCGCAGGCTGATGGTGCGGTGCTGCTCTACGACGAGATGGCGACCCGCGAATCGACTGGCGAAACATTGGCGCAGGATGTCTTGCAGTTGGCGCTGCTCACCGATAACTTTGGCCGGCCGGGCGCGGGCACAGGTCCGCTGATGGAAGATAACAACTCGCTCGGCGCGCGCGATATGGGACTGCTGCCTGACCAGCTTCCCGGCTACCGCATGCTCGCGGATGGCGCAGCGCTGGCACAGGCCTGGGGCATGACGCTTCCGGATACCGCCGGGATGGACTATGATGCGATGCTCGCGGGTGGGGTTCGCGCGTTATATGTGATGGGGGCCGATCCGGCACGCCATGCCACGCCAGAGCAACTGGCGCAACTCGAAGCGCTCGATCTGCTGGTGGTGCAGGAGCTTTTCCTGACGGAGACGGCGAAACGCGCCACAGTGGTGCTGCCAGCGGTCGCCTATATGGAGAAAGACGGCACCTTCACCAATACCGAGCGCGCAGTGCAGGTGGTGCGCCGCGCCATGCAAGAGCTACCCGGCGCGCGCGCCGACTGGCAGATTCTCATCGGGGTGGCGAATGCGCTTGGCCTGGGCTGGCGCTATGGCTCGCCGCTGGAGGTTCTGGCGGAGATTGGGCGTCTGGTGCCACTTTACGCGGGCATCTCGCGTCGTGGGCTGGGCGCGGAGGGTGTGCGCTGGCCGTTCAGCGCGGGCGAGTCCGATGCGACCGGAAAACCGACGCTGGTGGGGAGCCCACATCTGACATGGACGATGGTGGAACATGGTGTCACTGGTAACGGCGACGGCGCGGAGCCCGCGTTGCCGCGAGCGCATGGGGAGCAAGGCTGATGTCTGATTTTGCGTGGGGCGTCGTCGCGGCGCTCGTCAAGAGCATCATCATCATCGTCGCGCTGCTCACCGCGTTCGCGTATATGACGCTGATCGAGCGGCGGGTGCTCGCGCGCTTCCAGCGGCGGGTCGGGCCGAATCGCGCTGGCCCGCTGGGACTCCTCCAGCCGGTGGCCGACGCGCTGAAGATGGCGTTCAAAGAGCAGTTCATGCCGGGTCGGGCATTCCGTTTCACCTTCCTGCTGGCCCCGGCACTCTCGGTCTTTGTCGCGCTGACCGCGTTCGCGGTCATCCCGCTCGGCGACCGTACGACCTGGGGAACTTCGCCCATTGCCCGCGCCTGGGCGCCCTTCGTCAGCGATATCAATGTTGGTATTCTCTACACGCTCGCCATCTCGTCGCTCGCGGTCTATGGCATCGTGCTGGCGGGCTGGTCATCTGGCAACCACTATTCGCTGCTGGGCGCGCTGCGTTCGGCGGCGCAGATGGTGTCCTATGAGGTAAGCATTGGCCTCTCAGTTGCGGGCGTGCTGATGTTCGCTGGCACGCTCAACATGGTAGATATCGTCCACGCGCAGGTGCATCAGGGCATCTGGTACATCCTGGCGCAGCCGCTCGGCTTCATCCTCTACGGCATCGCGGCGATCGCGGAGGTCAACCGCGCGCCGTTCGATCTGCCCGAGGCGGAGCAGGAGCTGGTGGCTGGCTATCTGACGGAGTTCAGCGGGCTGCGCTGGAGCCTCTTCCAGATGGCTGAATATATCAACATGATTACGACCAGCTCGGTACTGGCGACGCTCTTCCTCGGCGGCTGGACGCTCGGCGCTCTTCATGGCATTCTCGGCGCCCCCTTCATCTGGTATGGCATCAAAGTGGCGTTCTTCCTGTTCATCTTCATCTGGCTGCGCGCCACGCTGCCACGTATCCGCTACGACCAGTTGATGCGCTTCGGCTGGCAGGTGTTGCTGCCGCTTTCGGTGCTGAATGCGCTGTGTACCGCCGCGGTGGTGGCGTTTGACCTGCAATGGTGGGTCAGCGGTCTGATCGGGCTGTTCATCATCCTAGTCGTCAGCATCATTTACTATCTGCGGCTGCGCGCCCACCGCCAGGTGGATAAATCTGGCATTGTGCCGAAGTCCACCGGTCTCGATCAAGTGCTGCCGGCGAGTGTGCGGCTGGTCAATATCGATCCATCGCAGCCGCCGACCAGTCCGACACACGCGACGGAGCCAGCGGCCACCACGCCCTGAGTTCTAGGGTGACGGCGAGGCGAACGAGATAGTCTGGGCCGGAGCTTTGGCCCACAAGATAGCGAGAACATCTATGGCGATGGAAATGATCAAGGGGCTGGCGACGACGCTCAAGGAGTTGGGCCAGAAGCCAACGACCGTCTCATATCCTGAGCAGAAGCGCGAGCTTCCGGAGCGGTTCCGTGGGCGGCATGTGCTGCACCGCTATGAAGGCGGGCTGGAGCGCTGTGTTGGCTGCTATCTATGCGCGGGCGCGTGTCCAGCGGACGCCATCTACATCGAGGCTGAAGAGAACACCGACGAGCATTGTGTCTCGCCGGGCGAGCGCTATGCCCGCGTCTTCGATGTGAATCTGTTGCGCTGCATCTTCTGCGGCTACTGCGAACAGGCGTGCCCGACCGGAGCCATCACCCTCGAGCGCATTTACGAGCTGTCGTCTATGCGGCCCGATGATCTGGTCTACCACAAAGAGCAGTTGCTCGAACCCGTCAATTCGGCGACACGCGGTTCGATTGAGGTGTGGACGCCAGAGCCGCCCACCGAGACCGCGACGCCGATTCCTGCCCGGCAAGGCTTCTTCGACGGACTCGAAGCATCCGCGGCGGCGGTAGGCCAGGGCAACCTGCCCGCCGAGCAGGAGATCCTGCTTGAAGACGCGTACGACATGCCAACCCCGGCGGACGCCACGCCAGAGAGTGAGGGCTAAGCGCGCATGGTCGCTGGTGATATCGCTTTTCTCGTGCTGGCCACCGTCGCGGTCGCCTCGGCGTTCGGCGTGGTGACGTTTCGCAACCCCATCTACAGCATGCTCAGCTTGATTCTGAACCTGCTGAGTCTGGCCTTTTTCTTTCTGACATTGGAATCCATCTTCGTCGCCACGATTCAGGTGCTCATCTACGCTGGTGCGGTGATGGTGCTGTTCCTGTTCGTCGTCACGATGCTCACGCCCAAAGGCGGCGGCATCAGTGGGCCAGATCGGCTGCGCTGGCAGTGGACCGCTGGCATCGGCCTGGCCATCATCCTGGCAGGCGGGCTGATCATCTCGCTACTCAACGGCTCGATTGCCGACGGCGCCAAAGTCGCTGGCATGAATGGCCTCTCGGCGGCGGTCGCGCGCTACGGCAATGCCCAGGCATTTGGCGAGGCACTGTTCCATGGCTTCTCGTTTCCCTTCGAGGTGACGGGGGTGCTGCTGGTCATCGCGGTGCTTGGCGCGGTCGTGTTGAGCCGTCGCTTTGCGCACGAATAGGAGGAGCCGAGATGCCTATATCCGATCACGTCACCGCGTATCTGATCGTCAGCGCGCTGCTGTTCACCATCGGCGCGATGGGCGTGCTGGTGCGGCGCAATCCGCTGGTGATGTTCATGTCCATCGAACTCATGCTCAACGCCGTCAATCTCTCGTTCATGGCGTTCGCGCACTTTCTGAACTCGGTCGATGGCTGGATGTTCGTCTTTCTCGTACTGACGGTGGCGGCCGCCGAGGTGGTGGTCGGACTCGCGATTATCGTCTCGATTTTCCGCTCGCGCCATGAGATCGACGTAGACTAGCTCAATACATTGAAGGGCTAGCATGTTGAACCTGACGCCGTACATCCTGCTCCTGCCACTGGCGGGCTTTGCCGCGCTCGGCCTCTTCGGGCGCGTGCTGCCGCGTGCGGTCATCTCGCTGATTGGCTGCGGGGTGGTGCTGGCGGCATTCGTGCTGGCCCTCATCGATTTCTTCGCGATGCTCGGCCTCGCGCCGGCGCCCACGACGCCTGCAGAACCGGGGCGCTTTGGTGCGAAAGACATCAACGATCTGAGTTGGAATAATCTGTTGGCTGCATATTCGTGCACCGAATGCGGACGATGCACTAGCGAATG
>DAHUXT010000118.1 GCA_027307065.1 Ktedonobacteria bacterium | reverse complement strand
GGTCAATCAACTCATAGCCAAGTCCCAAACGCGACGACTCGTCATTGGCGAATCCTGGCGGCAATGTGGCGCGGATGACGACGCCATGAGCGCGCTCCATCAGATAGAATGGCGCACCAATCACATCAGTGTCGGAACAAAGCAGAACCGGGCGCGGAACCGGGACGGGGGTAGTCACTAACGCCGATAGCACACGAAATTCGCGCTCCACATCATGCGCTGTCGGCAGTAACGGTCCGCGTGGCGGACGACGCAATACCCACTCGTGATTTCCACGGGTAATGAAGAATGTCTCGTTGGAATGCCCGCCACGGATTCGCTCTACCACCAGAGCAGCACCGGCTGTGTCGGGAAGGATTCCATCGAGGTAATGCGCCAGCGCGTCGGGATCTACCAGCGGAGTCAACGCGCCGTCAGTGATACTCCCCGCGGAATCATTGCTCATGTCAGACCTCCAGTAAACAGCTATGTGCGTTGCAACGCGCTGATTCAACACGAGTGACGATGTCGCGCACGGCCGAGCCAGACCGAGGCAGGTGTAAAGCGTTGGCTACAAAGTTCGGTGCAATGAGCGGCTCGACCGGATGTTGCGAGCATTCTACCATTGCGCGTCATTCAGCGCCCAGCGGACGCGAGCCACCTGCAGCGACATCGTACGAAGATATCTTCAGACCCATCAGGGTATGGTTGGAAGTTGCCGCGCAAGCGCTTGGGGACAGGCCCATCTGTTTGTGTCTCGCCCTTGTCTACGTAATGAGGACTAATTTCTGTGACCTCCTGCTCATTTGTCAATTTTGAGTGGCTAAACGTGACGTTGAACGTCTATCTTTATAGATGAGGCTACGGGTATGCCCGTTTTTCCTGCCGGCACGCATTACTTCGTGTCTACGTGCTACACTGCCGCCTAGCGAGCGTGGTAGTGTGCAGGAAACACCCTCCCGCGCCAGAAGCAACGACGCTCGTCGGATCAGGACACAGTTCCACCACCGAATTTGGCACTCGGGATATTCCGCTTCATCTAGCGACTCGATTGTTACGTTCCCCTTGGGTACTTTGTGACATAACATATGGGCACATTGGTATCCCACGAGTGGAACGGCTCTTATGACATAGTATGTCCCTTTTAACAAAGCGAAGAGCATGCGACCGCAGTGGAGGGCGAGATGAAGCTGTTAGTGGTGGACAGCGATCGCGACAACGTAGATATTGTAACCGGTTGGCTGAGAATGGGTGGAAATCAGGTCCACCACGCCGACACAGTTGAACGAGCGAAAAAGCTCTGGCTCGAAACGCGGCCAGACATTGTTATCATTGATCCCGAAAACATGAGTGCCGATTCGTTGGCGATGTGCAACGAATTGCGTGCCATGCATAATGCTCGCGTCTTGGTTCATTCACGGGCATCTGGCGAACGCTCTGAGGCAACGTATCTGGCTCGCGGCGCGGATGGCTTTCTGGCAAAGCCGTTTGTGCCCCGGAAACTTTCCGCGAGCCTGAAAGCACTGGGTGGCAAGGTCAACTCGCCATTCACGCGAAATCCCTTGACGGTCATGACCGTCGGACCGCTTCGCATAGATAATGTCCGGCAAGAAGTGACACGTGGCAACAAGGTCATTCGACTGACGCCGACGGAGAGCAGGCTGCTGCGATTCCTGGGGACGAACGCCAACGACATCTGCACACTCGACCAGATCGTGAGCCATGTCTGGGGGGGGTTGAGAGAGTCGAGTGATGGTGATCTCGTTACGGCGCACATTCGCCATCTCCGTGAGAAGATTGAGCCAGAGCCGGGAAAGCCTCGTTTCATCCTGACGTCGCCGGGCCTCGGTTATATGCTCAAGCGCCATGTCGCAGAGTCAAGCGCCGTAGCGGACGATGAGGCCAGCGAGAGCGCCAGCATGCGTTATGCGCGTGCGCAAGGCTCCTGGTTTGCCACCGCGCCTGCGTCCACCGGTTTCCGCATCGTGTCGGCGCGGATTCCGTAAGTCACTACTAGCGCGCATGCTAAGCACCTCGCTCGCCAAAATATGCGCGTGGGGTGCTTTCACGTAGACTCCTTGCCGCTATCCTGGCCCGTCCCGTCCAACAATTGCTTCAGCAAATTCATCTCATCGGCGCTGCCCCATCGCTCCACGATCTTGCCATCTTCGAACCGTGTGACCTGCATCCCTCGCGCACGCACGCGCCTACCCGTCGGCTCGACGCCCAAAAACTTGCCATGATGCGTCCCGCATAACGTATAAATAACGGTCATGTCGTTCTCGGTCGCATCCATGTGCTCCGGCATGATGGTGAGATCGGGAAAAGCGCTCCTCAGATCCTCGATGTACCGTCTGAATTTGCCATTCTCACTGTCGGGATGCGGCACCGTGTGGTGATTTACCATGTGCTCATCACAAATTTCATCGAGACAGTCAAAGTCGCCCTTGTTGATTGCCTTCGTCATGCGCTGGGTCGCCGCTATTACATCGTCACGCGTCATCTATCGTCCTCCACATTATCACCGAAATATCGCCGACGCATTGCCAAACATGACACTCTCTGCCAAAGCTTTTGGCTACCGTGCACGATGTATACCAGGTCGCAGACGCGTGCTTATGGACGTATCGAGCACGGCGACAGGCAACGCCGACGTCAAATGTCGATCACGACCCAGTTGACGAAAAGCCGCTTCAGAACATATAGTGTCGTACAAGACGCCAGAAGATCGCTCGATTCTCGGTCTCTTCAATGCTGGATGCCGAAGGGACCCTTGCCTCGCCACCCGTTTACGGAGCCGCCAGACAGGCTCGTAATCCAACACCCCAAAGTGACTGCCGTTGCGTAGCGTCAACTGTTGAGTGCGGAAGTATAGTCGACAGCGCCACCCGGCCAAAGACGCAGAGCGTTCACCGTTTTACTCAAGAGCTGAACTCTGCGCGAACCGCGATCCGAATGCAGCCGTTGGCGCGCGTATCCTGGTACGTATCTTCTTCGGCTGAACAATTGCTCGGAGACTGCACACTGACGTGCAGCCCGCGCCAGAAGGAGGTCACACTTGATTCCAGATGACTTCACCTATGCGGCTCCGACGAACCTACCGCAGGTATGGGATTTGCTGCGGCAACATGAGGGTGACGCGAAGATTCTCGCTGGCGGCCAGAGCCACATTCCTCTGATGAAGCTGCGACTTGCCTCCCCGGCCTATCTGATCGACCTTCGTAACGTGCCCGGATTGACCACTCTCGCGGAGCGTGACGGCTCGCTGATCATAGGCGCGATGGTCACCGAAACCACGCTTGAGCGCTCACCACTTGTTCGCCAGCGATACGCAGGCATCTACGATGCAAGCGCCGTCGTCGCGGATCCGATCGTGCGAAACTTCGCGACTGTCGGTGGCAATGTTGCTCACGCCGACCCCGCCAACGACCACCCGGCGATGCTGCTTGCCCTGCGCGCCAACGTCACCCTCCAGGGATCACGCGGATCGCGTACCATGTCGCTCGACGACTTCATGGTCGACACGTTCGAAACGGCCTTGCAGGGTGATGAAGTATTGAGCGAGATTCGGGTTCCTTCGCCGCCGCCACAGAGTGGCTCCGCATACATCAAGCTCGAACGCAAAGTGGGCGACTACGCGATTGCCGCCGTTGGCGCCGCCGTGACACTCGAAAACGGCGTGTGTAGCCGCGTTGGCATCGGCCTAACCAATGTTGGACCAAAGGCAATTCGTGCGACTCAGGCCGAAACATTCCTGACTGGCAAACAACCTGACGACGCATCGATACGCGAGACTGCCCGTTTGGCTGCTGATGCGGCCCAGCCAACAACTGATCTGCACGGGCCAGCAGACTACAAGCGGGCGATGGTGCAGACGCTGACGGCACGGGTGCTGCGACTCGCGGTGCAGCGAGCAACGGCAGGAGGTGGACAATGACTCAGCATGTCAAACTGACCATCAATGGTCGGCCGTATGAAGCCGACGTCCCATCGCGCCTGCTGCTTGTCCACTTCATCCGCGAGGTGGCGGGGCTGACGGGCACTCACATTGGGTGCGATACCACCAGTTGCGGCGCCTGTACAGTGCTGGTCAATGGCACACCAGCCAAATCGTGCACGCTCTTTGCTGTCCAGACAGACGGCGCGAACATCAGCACAGTTGAAGGACTTGAGCAGGGAGGCACGCTTCACCCTATTCAGGAAGGGTTCTATGAGGAACACGGCCTTCAGTGTGGGTTCTGCACTCCCGGCATGATGATGACTTCAATAGCGTTTCTACAGGAAAATCCGGACCCTACTGACGATGAAATCCGCCATGCGATCTCAGGCAATCTCTGCCGCTGCACTGGCTACATGCAAATCGTGAAAGCGGTGCAATACGCCGCCAGGAAAATGCGCGACGAACAGGCCACGCCCAACACGGCTGACTCATCAGCGGCGACGGCAACCGAAGCGGAGGTGATCCGATGACAACGGACGCAGCGGCAATTGGCGGCATGGGCCATAGCGTCAAGCGCAAAGAGGATGCGCGCTTCCTTCGTGGCAAGGGCCGCTATATCGACGACATCAAACTTCCGGGCATGCTGTATATGGACATCGTGCGCAGCCCCTACGCGCACGCTAACATCAAGAGCATCGATGCCAGTAAAGCGCTGGCGCTCCCCGGTGTGCTGGCGGTCATCACAGGTAAAGATCTGGATGCCGCGGGCCTCGCCTGGATGCCCACACTGATGAGCGACAAGCAAATGGTGCTGCCGGTGGACCGCGTCGTCTATCAGGCGCAAGAGGTTGCGGCGGTGGTCGCCACTGAACGCTATATCGCCGCCGACGGGGTCGCGCTGGTCGAGGTGGATTACGAGCCGCTTCCGCCCGTCATAGACCCATTCAAGGCGCTCGAGCCAGATGCCCCACTAGTGCGCCCAGATCGCGAGGCACAGACCAACCACATCTGGCATTGGGAAAGCGGCGACAAAGCCCGCACCGATCAACTCTTCAACGAAGCCGAAGTGACGGTCAAAGAGCATATCTACCTGCCGCGCATTCACGTTTCCTCCATCGAGACGTGCGGCTGCGTGGCCTCGTTCGATAAAGTCAGCGGCAAGCTCACGGTGTACATGACCACCCAGGCGCCTCATGCTATTCGTACAGTCTATTCGCTGGTGACAGGAATCCAGGAGCACAAGATTCGCATCGTCTCCCCCGACATTGGCGGCGGATTCGGCGGCAAGGTGCCCGTGTATCCCGGCTACGTGATCGCCAGCGTCGCCTCCATTCAAACGGGGCTTCCGGTCAAATGGATTGAGGACCGGTCGGAGAATCTTCAGGCCGATAGCTTCGCGCGCGACTATCATATCACCGCCGAGTTGGCCGCGAAAAACGACGGTACGATGCAGGCGCTGCGCGTCAAGACGCTCGCCGATCATGGCGCGTTCGACGCCGCCGCCAATCCATCGAAGTTCCCCGCTGGCCTATTCAGCATCATCACAGGTTCATACCGGCTCGACGCGGCACATGTCGAGGTCGATGGTGTCTATACCAACAAGCCATCAGGTGGCGTTGCCTATCGCTGTTCGTTCCGCGTGACCGAAGCGGTGCATACCATCGAGCGCATGGTAGATACGCTTGCCCAGAAGCTCCAGCGTGACCCAGCGGCGGTGCGCATGCAAAACTTCATCCAGCCTGACGCGTTCCCGTACAAGTCCGCGACCGGTTGGGAATATGACAGTGGCAACTACCCAGCCGCGCTGCAGAAAGCAATGGAGAAGATCGACTATGCCGGGCTTCGCCGCGAGCAAGCGGAGAAACGGGCGCGCGGCGAGCTGATGGGTATTGGCATCTCGACATTTACCGAAATCGTCGGCGCTGGACCGTCGCACACGTTCGACATCCTCGGCATCAAAATGTTCGATAGCTGCGAAATTCGCGTCCATCCCACCGGCTCGGCGATTGTACGGATTGGTGTGCAGACGCAGGGGCAGGGGCACGAGACCACCTTCGCGCAGATTGTCGCCGAGGAACTTGGTCTCCCAGTGGAGAACATCACCGTCGAACATGGCGATACTGACACTGCTCCCTACGGCCTGGGCACGTACGCCAGCCGCAGCACGCCGACCGCAGGCGCCGCAACGGCCGTCGCCGCGCGCAAGATTCGCGACAAAGCGAAGAAGCTCGCCGGGCACCTGCTGGAAGTCAGCCCCGACGACGTCGAGTGGGTGGATTATCACTTCCAGGTGAAGGGCGTTCCGGGGCGCTCGGTGACCATGAAAGACATCGCCTTCGCCGCTTACACCAACTTCCCACCCGACCTGGAGGCCGGGCTGGAGGCAGTAGATTACTACGATCCGCCGAACCTGACCTTTCCATTCGGCGCATACATCTGCGTCGTGGATATCGATCGCGGCACCGGCATGGTGAAGATTCGGCGATTTGTGGCGGTGGATGACTGCGGCAATATCATCAACCCGATGATCGTCGATGGTCAGATTCACGGCGGACTGACCATGGGAATGGCCCCCGCCCTCTTCGAGGCCATCACGTACGACGAGAATGGCAACATGCAGCAGAGCAACTTCATGGATTATCTGCTGCCGACCGCCATGGAGACGCCCGTCTGGGAAACCGACAAGACGACAACACCATCCCCGCACCACCCCTTTGGCGCCAAGGGCGTTGGTGAGTCGGCGACGGTTGGCGCGCCACCCGCCATTGCCAATGCGGTCGTCGACGCGCTCAGCCACCTGGGCGTGACACATCTCGATATTCCGATTACCCCGTGGAAGGTGTATCAGATACTGCAGGAACACGGTGCGGCTGAAAGTTGACGTTCTTGAGCAGTGTTGGAGGCCGAAGCGATGCATTTCGAGGGCACACAGCAGATCAAAGCGTCACAGCGAGCCATCTTTGAGTTCTTGCTTGACCCTAATAAGGTGGCAAGCTGCGCGCCAGGATTCATTTCCATGGAGATACTTGCGCCCGATCACTTCAAGCCAACGATCGGGATAGGCGTTGGCGCGGTGAAGGCGAAGTTCACGCTCGATGTCCAGTTGCAGGACGTTCGTGAGCCGACCCATGCCGCGATGAAGGGTCACGGGGTAGCCGCGGGGAGCGCCGTGGATATGGTGGCGTCCGTCGATCTGTCGCCGGTTTCGGACGCGGAAACGACGATGAACTGGATCGCTGATGTCACTGTCAGCGGCACCATCGCGAGCGTTGGGGCGCGGCTGCTCGATAGCACCGCGCAGAAACAAATCACGAAGTTCTTCGACTGTTTCCGCCAGAAACTTGAGCAACCCGCCCAATAGTCTCCCTAACCCATGAGTCCACTGCGAGGCGAACACATGCGCGACGATATCCTGGCGAAGGCAGAGCAGATGCGGGCGGAACACTCCGTTTTCGCGCTGGCAACCGTGGTTGTGGCCCGTCAGCCAACGTCCGGGACACAGGGCGCGCGCGCGATCATCCTTCCCGATGGGCGGGTGGAAGGATGGGTCGGCGGCCACTGCGCGCGTCCAGCCGTCACGCGCCAGGGAATCGAGGCGCTAGAATCTGGAACGCCTCGTCTCGTCGTCATCAGCCCAGAGATAAAGGAGCCTACTTCGATCAGGGACGGCATCGTCAAGGTACCGATGCTGTGCGCCGGACAGGGGGAGTTGCAGGTATTCGTCGAGCCGTTCCTGCCTAAAACCGCGCTCGTCGTGGTCGGCGATTCAACAGTTGCTCGCACGCTCACTCGCCTGGCCACACTACTCGACTTCGAGGTTTGGGTCTGCGATCCGCTGGCCGATATGGAGCACTTCCCCGACGCCGACCGACTCGTTCCAACGATTGACGCGCTCAAGCCACAACTGACCGAACGCAATTTCGTGATCGTCGCTACCATCGGCGAATACGACGAGGATGCGGTAAAAACGGCGCTCGAAAGCCCCGCCAGTTATGTGGGATTGGTGGCGAGCAACAAGCGACTCGCCACAGTAAAAGCGTTCCTCGGCGACCTCGGCTACACAGACGAGCAACTGGCCCGGCTGAAGCGCCCCGCTGGGCTTTCCAGCTTCGTCATCAAGCCAGAGGAGATCGCATTCAGCGTGATGGCGGAACTGATCGAGGCGCGGCATCAAGGTCTGGGTGCGTTGACACATGTGCCGCCGCCGCAACGCGCCGAAGCCATCGACCCGATTTGCGGCATGACGGTAGACATCGCCACCGCTCGCTATACCAGCGTCCGTGACGGTCAGACATATTACTTGTGTTGCGCGGGCTGCAAGAAGACGTTTGAGAAACAGGCGACCGCGTAGCAAGGGCGCAGGTATGAGCGCTGACCGGTCGCGCGAGGACAATAGATTCCCCAGACAACTACAATGGAGCGGGAGACGGGACTCGAACCCGCGACAGCCTGCTTGGAAGGCAGGAACTCTACCACTGAGTTACTCCCGCAAATGCCACCGACTGCGATAAGCGCCGACGATAGCCTGCGAGGGTGATTGTACCATATCGCGATACCGATGTGTAGACGTGGACGCGTCAGCATATCCCCCATCGCGGCACGCACGGGCCGTCTGGCTTGCGCAGGACGCAATCCGCATACTATCATGATGCAGATGGGCTGCTTCGGCAGCGTTCGCATCACGCGGAGGGTACAGCGCTTATGGCAAGCGAGCACGGCGTACGGCGACTGACGGCGACGGTGCGCGGCTATGTGCAGGGCGTCGGCTACCGCTACTACGTGCTGCAACATGCGCGCGCGCTCGGCCTCACTGGATTCGCCCGCAATGAACGTGACGACTCTGTCACGGTCGTTGCCGAGGGCCAGGCATCGCTGCTCGTCCAGTTGACCGATGTGTTGCGACGTGGGCCTGAGGGCGCCGATGTGCAGGACGTACAATCAACATGGGGCGCGGCGACGGGTGAATATCCGACGTTTCGCGTAGCTGGCTCAACCCAATTCAGTTAGACCAATGAATGCCTGTGCCAATATGGTAGATAAGAGATGGTTCTGATGAGCATTGACCGCAAGACTGTCGATCACGTGGCGCTACTGGCGCGGCTCGCGCTGACCGACGTCGAACGCGCGCGCACGCAGGAGCAGCTTTCGGCGATCCTGGAGCATATCAGCGTCATCGCCGAGGCCGATACGAGTCAGGTTCCGGCCACCGCGCACATTCTTCCACTGGAAAATGTGATGACGGCTGATAAATCGCGGCCATCGTGCACTCCAGAAGAACTGCTCGCGAACGCCCCGGCGCGTGAGGGTGAGTATTTTCGCGTGCGCGCGGTACTCGAAGAGTAGCCTGACCTGGCGTATGATCTGACAACATTGTGTGAGGATAGAGGAGACTTTTGTGGCGGAACTCTGGCAACTCTCCATCAGCGAGGCGCTTGATAAGCTCGCTCGCCGTGAAATATCCGCGGCTGATCTCACCCGCGCCCATCTCGATCGCATCGAGGCCGTCGAGGGACGTGTGCGTTCATTCGTCACCGTCACCGATCAGGACGCCATGCGCGAGGCGGAGCAGATCGACCGGATGCGCGGTGAGGGCGAGGCGCTTGGTCCGCTGGCCGGGATTCCGCTGGCGTTGAAAGACGTGCTCTGCACCAAGGGCGTGCGCACCACCTGCTCCTCGCGCATGCTCGAACACTTTGTGCCGCCCTATGACGCAACGGTGGTGAGCCGATTGCGCCAGGCGGGCGCTATCGCGGTTGGCAAGACCAACATGGATGAGTTCGCCATGGGTTCCTCAACCGAGAATTCGGCATTCTTCCCGACGCGCAACCCCTGGGATCTCGACCGTGTGCCCGGCGGCAGCAGTGGCGGCTCGGCGGCGGCGGTGGCCGTCGGTGAAGCGATGGGTTCGCTCGGCTCCGATACCGGCGGCTCGGTGCGCCAACCCGGCGCGCTCACCAACACCGTCGCGCTCAAACCGACGTATGGCCGCGTCTCGCGCTTCGGCCTGATTGCGTTCGCCTCATCACTCGATCAGATCGGCCCGTTTGCCCGTTCAGCGCGTGATGCCGCCCACCTGATGAACGTGATCGCTGGCTATGACCGGCTTGACTCGACCTCGGTCAATCGCCCGACACCAGACTATCTCGCCGCGCTGACAGGTGATGTCAAGGGCCTGCGCATCGGCGTGCCAAAGGAATATTTCGTCGAAGGCGTCGAGCCGGGCGTGAAGCAGGTGGTGGACGAAGCAATCAAGACCTTCGAGGGCCTGGGCGCGGAGATCGGCGAGGTATCGCTGCCCCATACGCGCTATGGCGTGGCTGCGTACTATATCATCGCCCCAGCCGAATGTAGCGCCAATCTGGCTCGCTATGACGGTGTAAAGTATGGTTTTTCGGCACGAGACGGTGTGCAGGATCTGGTGCAAACGACAGCGACGACTCGCGCCAAGGGCTTCGGCCCAGAGGTCAAGCGTCGTATCATGCTGGGTACCTACGCACTCTCGGCGGGCTATTACGACGCCTATTACCTGAAGGCCGAGAAGGTGCGGACACTCATCAAGCGCGATTTTGACAAGGCGTTCGAGCAGTTCGACGTGCTGATTGGTCCGACCTCGCCAACGGTCGCGTTCAAGCTCAACGAAAAGCTGTCCGACCCGTACGCCATGTATCTCAACGATGTCTTTACGATTCCGGTGAATCTCGCGGGCAACTGCGCCATATCGATTCCCGGCGGCTTCAGCGATGGGCTTCCCGTCGGCCTGCAACTGATCGGTCCGTCCTTTGGTGAGGAGACGTTGTTGCGCGCCTCCGACGCCTTCGAGCATGCCACCGACTTTCATACCCGCTGGCCTGCGCTACCACAGCAGAAGCGCCCTCCGAGGGCACGCAAGTAGTGCAGCCTTCGGTGATAGAAAACCGAAGAGTCTCGCCGCTGACCGGGCTTGCGCTCGCTGTCGAATTTCTGACGGTCGTA
>DAHUXT010000117.1 GCA_027307065.1 Ktedonobacteria bacterium | reverse complement strand
CCATTCATCCAGCCAGCGATCGAGCGCGTTGGCACGATGCTGTGCCTTCTCTGAGCCTTTGATCTCGTTGCACTTGCGATGCGCGGGCACCAGATTGTGCGCGGCGTGCTCACCGCCATCGGCGAGCGCGAGAACGTGGTCAAACGAGAGGTCATGCAGTGTCACCGGATCGCGACAAATGCCGCAAAGCCAATGTCCCTTGGCGTCACGCGAATTCTCAAGAACATGCGCCAACTCAACCGCGCGCACCGAGCCAAAGACGCCACGTCTGCGCGCGCCACTGTTCAGCCGGAGCGCTCGTCGCCGCACGATGTCAATCATCCAGTCGTCGAAACTCTCGGGCCACTCCATATGCGGGGCCTGTGGACGTGGTGTCTGGCGCGGCGGCGTATTCGCGGCCGGGGTGCGACCATTGCGTTCCACGCGGTCCACGTGGTCACTTCGGGGCGCGGGCGTTCGTGTCGTCGGGCGGGACGGCGCGGGAGTGCGCAACGTGCGCGGCCTGGCGGGCGAGCGTGGAGTCTCGCGCAGTGGGGCAAGTGGAAGGTCAAGCGCCGAGGACTTCGCGGGACGAGGCAGAGGTGGCTGAATGGCCGGATGACCGGGCCACGGGCTCCATGCGCTCCAGGCATCAACAGTGCGGGCGTCGCCCGCAGGATTCCATACCGTACTCGTCGCTGTGTTCGTCGTCGCAACACGAATCACTACGCCACCAGGAGGAAGATACCCCGTCCTCCTTCGTTCGGGCGCTCGCGCCCGATCCATCATAGTTCTAGTTCTCATACTCTCCGTACCGGCAACCCCTCCACATCGCTCCTCCTGCCACAGAATACCGTTCATACATGAAGTACGCGCAGGGCGATGAAATCGTTCAGTGGTTGCGCTCTATAAAAAAATCGCATCTGGGAGATAGCGCAACGAAAGTCGCTCTCAGTGGATGATGCAGTGCAGTTAACCTATCACTCACTAGTAGTATCGTATCAGACGGATGCCGTGTCAAGCGCGCTACATCGTTGGGACGATTGATACACAACCCAAAGGACTAGCTTGCCACCAGCGTGCGAACCAGACCGACGAGCTCGCGCATCTCGAACGGTTTGCGCAGCACAACGCCAGCATCGACACCGCGCTGGTACAAATCGAGCGAGGTGGCCGCCGTCAGAAACAGAACGTGAGTGTCGCCCATGCGCGGATGGGTGCGCAACCGACGATACACTTCAGCGCCGTCGAGGTCGGGCAAACCAACGTCGAGCAGCACGACGTTCGGAGGCCGCGCCGCCGCCAGCGCCAGCGCGCGCTCGCCACCCTCGGCTACCTGAATGTTCCAGTGCGGCTCGCCCTCAAGTGTCAACGTGTCGCGGATGGCATGGGCGGCACAAGGATCATCTTCCACGATCAGAATGTGCGGCTGTGATTGCGCTACAGCGGATGTGTGCGTCGCGTTCGCGTGTTCGATGGTTTCGATGGTGGCAGAGGAGTCGATGGAGAGTGCAGGACTTTGTGGCAGCAAAGTCACATTTGGTCGCGCGGAGCGGCCACGCTGCGGTGACTTGTGAGCCAGTGTGTGCGTGGCATGGGACATTTCACGCGACCGTGTCCGCCTGCGCGAAGAATTCGTGCGTACACTGCTCATAATGGTCAGGCCTCCCGCCTGTTTGGTTGATAGTCTTTCCCTGACTGCTCCTCGCCGTCCCTACGCAACGCTCATCAAGCTCACAGGTTAGCAGGCAGCACTTCTGCGCGGAGTATAGCACGGCTGCCTGATCGGCTCCTTTTTAGCAGTACTTACGGACGACTGCCACCTGGCGCGCGCCGAAGCAGGCGGCGAGCAAGTTCAGGCAAGCTCAGGCGATGACCGCGACCAGCCAGCATGCGATGAAGATTAGCGTCCCAAACGCCTGCATGTAGAAGTTCACTTTGAGTGTCGCTGGGGTCGGCGCGCGACGATAGAGCAAGATCGTCACGCCAGTGAAGAGAACCGCTACGAGCGTGGCGAGCAGCAGCCAGAGCGGCAGCCCCGGCACGAGGCGAGTCAGGTGCAGCAGCCAAATCAGCGCGCTGAGCGCGAGAGGAATCCCCCACACCAGCGCCAGTCCTCGCCGCACTCCCAGCACGTGGGGCAGGCCGCGAACACCAGCGGCGACGTCTTCGGGGAGGTCGGGCAGCGAATTGGCGACATTCATGGCGATGCCAACCGCCGCGCCCACGGGCAGAATCCATGGGAGGAAGGGCTGCCACGCGCCAACGGCAGCCCAGACGAAGAGCGGCAACAGTGGAAAGTGTACGGCGAAGAGCAGCGCGCTGATGGGCGTCCCTTTGAAGCGGAGATCGTAGGCGAAGCCAAGCGCCATGACCCCGCAGAGGATCAGCACGGCGGCCAGGCCAAACGGCAGCGCGGCGAGAATCGCCAGCAGCGGCAGAATCGCCGCCAGCGCCAGCGCCTCGCGTGGCTGCACGGTCCCGCGAACGAGCGGCTTGTTGGGCTTGCTGGCCGCATCGAGCGCGCGGTCGCAATAGTCGTTGAGAATGCCGATGGCCGCCTGCGCGCAGCCCATCGCCAGCACCAGCCGTATCACCACCTCGGCGGTCAGCGAGCGATGCGACGAGAGCGCTGCCAGCGGAGCCAGCACCACCATCAGCAGCATGTAGATCGCCACCGGCACGGCATGCGTCACACGCAACAGCCCGCCGATGCGTTGCGCTATCGTGTATTTCGGGGGCCGGCGGAGATCGAGCATATCAGACATGCCACCCTCCCCGAAGCACAGATCGCCGCATGCCCATGAGACAGCTACGATGCCGCAGCGAGCGCCAGCGTCTTCGCATAAAACGCCTCGTAGGCGTCGAGCATCGTCTCCAGCCGGAAACGCTGTTCCACCCGAGCACGGCAGGCGCGACGGTCGATCGCAGCGATTCGCTGGACGGCGGCGACCGCGGCATCAACATCGCCGGGCGCGACCAGATAACCCGTCTCGCCCTCGGCCACGACCTCTGCCAGGCCGCCGCGCCGATAGCCAACGACGGGCGTGCCAGCCGCTAGCGCCTCGCAGGCGACCAGCCCGAACGGCTCATCCCAATGGGGCGTGCAGAGCAGCGCCTGCGCCGCGCCCATCAGCCGGTGCAGATCTTCGCGAGCGACGCTGCCCAGATAGTGTGCGCGCGCGCTCAGTCGCTTCAGCCGAGGAGCGAACTGATCCTCGTAGTAACTCCTGTCGTAGACGTCGCCCGCCAGCGTCAGCGGCAGCCCCGCCCGCACGGCGATTTCCAGCGCATCATCGACACCCTTCTCTGGGCTGATGCGTCCGGCGAAGAGCAGCGATGGGCGCTCTGCTGGTCTCTCGCTGAACGGGATGGACGCGAGATCCACGCCGTTGTAGATGACCGCGCTAATGGCGCAGAACGGCGACCATGCCGCGGCGCATGCCTGCGAGACGGTCGTGAGCCAGACGCGCGCGGGCGCACCATCGGGCGGCGCAAGCACGCCGAGCAACTTGGCGATGTTGTCATCCACCGGGGGCAGGTGCAACGTATGGATGACTGGCAGCGGCAACATGCCAGAATAGGCGTAGGCGGGCCAGTCGAAGGCGTGCGCGTGCACCAGATCATACTCGTCTACCTGCTGGACGAGCGCGCGAAAGACATGCAGAAACGCATAGGACGGCAGCAGTTTGCGCTCATCGGGCCGCAACATATCAGGGATGTGGTCCTCGTCGGCTGGATTGGCCGCCAGCGCCTGGCCTCCACGGTAGAAGCGCGCCGGGCGCAACTGCGACGAGTCGATGCCGAGCGTGATGATACGAACACCAGGCACGACGGAGCCTTCGGCGGCGTAGAGCGTGACCGCGTGTCCACGCTGCGCCAGCCCCCGCGCAAGATCGGCCAGTATCACCTGCGCGCCACCAAGATACGGCGGCGCAATCGGCGAAACGAGTGGCGCGACGAGCGCGATACGCATGGCTGGTGTTCCCCCTTCAGGCGTTGGTGTAGAGTTCCAGATTGGTGCCAGCCAGCGGCGCGGCGTCTGGGCCGACGAGAAAGACGAGGATGCGCGCCATTTGCTCCGGCGTCATGCCCGCCTTCAACTGCGGAGCCGCCTGCCGCAACATCTCGGTATCGACCGCGCCAGGGCTGACGGCGATAACCCGGATGTTGAGTGGCCGCCCCTCCACCGCCAGAATCTCGCTCAACCCGGCGACGCCGAACTTCGAGACAACGTAGGCGCTCAGCCCCGGAAACTTCTCAACCTTGGGCACGCCCGAAAGCGACGAGAAATTGACGATGATCCCGCCGCCGTGCGCTGGCATGGTCTGGAAGGCGGCGCGACAGCAGAGAAACGTGCCGCGCAGATTCACCGCCAGCACGTGATCCCAGGTCGCGGTCTCCATCTCGGCAAAGGGACGATTGGCCACAGCTCCCGCCGCGTTGACCAGCGTCGTGACCGGGCCGAACATCTCCTCAGCGCGCGCAAAGAGACTGGCGACGCTTGCCTCATCGGCAACGTCGGTGGGCACAGCCAACGCCCTTCCTCCCACAGCCACGATCTCGGCCACGTTTGCATCCAACGCGCCGGTATCGCGCGCCGCCAGCACGACAGACGCCCCCTCAGCAGCAAACGCCACGGCCGCCGCTCGTCCGATGCCGCGGCTCGCTCCAGTGACGATAGCCACCTGACCCGTCAACGTTCGCATACGCGCGCCAGCCTGATTGTCCTGTTGCTCGCCGGTTTGCTTGCCCATGCCGCCGATTATAGCACGAGTGGCGGCAAGAATTGGGGAACAAATGCGCCCTCTCGGTGTGTATACTGGAAACTGGCGACGCTGCCATCAGCACACTCCTGGCACACGGCGAAAGGCGGGGACGCGATGCTCCGGCACATGATGGATTTTCTGCGGCATGTGACGCTGCGGCGGTTGTTCTTCACGTGGATGTACCTGCGCGGGCGCACACCGTGGGATACGGGCGTCTCGCCACCGGAGCTGGTGCTGGCAGTGGAAGGCGCGGAGTCGATGCCGGCCGGGGCGCGCCCTCGACGTCGGCTGCGGCACCGGCACGAACTGCCTCTATCTGGCGCGCCACGGATGGAACGCCATTGGCGTCGACTTCGCCGCGCCAGCGATTGCGCGGGCGAAACAGAAAGCCAGAGCGGCGGGCAGGCTGCCTGGTTCGGTACGGTTCATGCGCGGCGATGTAACCCGCCTGGAATCATTGCCGATCAGTGCGGCATGCTCGCTCATTCTCGATCTGGGCTGCTTTCATGGCATAGATGCTGAGCGCCGGGAGGACTATGCCGCTGGCGTGACGCACTTCGCGGCGCCGGGCGCGCTGTACCTGCTCTACTGCTTCGAGCCAATGATCCGTCACGGACGCACGATGGGCGCCACCCGCTATGACATCGAGCAATTGTTCGCCGATGGCTTCCGGCTGGAGAAAGTGGAGCGCGGCAAAAATCCCGATGGTATGGCGTCGGCATGGTATTGGCTGCGCAAGATCGAGCGCGTTTGACTGGAAGCACCCTTGAATACTGTGCGCTCTTCACGAGGGAGGCCGCATGCAATTGGGCGTTTTTCTGCCGATCTCTGGCCGCGCCACCGGGCCCGATACCTTGCGCGAGGCGGCACAGAGCGCCGAGCGGCAGGGATTCGACGCCGTCTGGTCGGCTGATCGCGTTATCACCCCGTGGGAGATTCACACACCCTATCCCTATGCCGAGAATCATGAATTCATCGTGCCGCCAGATCGGCCCTTCCTCGATTCGTTCACCTGCCTGGCATATCTCGCGGGCTGCACGCAGACGATCACCCTGGGCATCAGCGTGCTGGTATTGCCGTATCGCCACCCGCTCTATTGGGCGCGCGTCGCCGCCAGCATCGAACGGCTGACACAGGGGCGGCTCACCCTGGGCGTCGGCGTCGGCTGGATGGAAGAGGAGTTCGCGGCGCTGGGCGTGCCGTTCAAGCAGCGTGGCGCGATGACTGACGAGCAGCTACAAATCCTCGATCTGCTCTGGACGCAGGAGCACATCGGCTTTCACGGCAAGCACTACGCGTTCGACGATGTGGCATTTTACCCGAAGCCGATCCAGCAGCCACGGATTCCGCTCTGGGTCGGCGGTGAGGGTGCGGCGGCGCAACGGCGCGCTGGCCGCTACGGCGACGCGTGGTTCCCCTACTTCGTCAGCATCTCGCCGGATGAGTTACGCGCTGGCTACGACAACGCTCGCCGCGAAGCCGAGACTGCCGGGCGTAGTAGCGACGCGGTCAAGTTGACGGTCTGCCGTCCCATTGAGCTCACGCGCGATCCGGTACCGCAGGATGAGCGGGTGCTGCGCGGCTCGCCGGAGCAACTGGTCGAGGCGCTGGCGGCCTATCGCGCCATCGGCGTCGAGCATCTGGCGCTGCAATTCATGGTGCCGCGCTGGCCCGACCGCGTCGAGCAGATCGAGCGCTTCGCCAGCGAGGTGCTGCCCCATGTACAGTAAGGACACGGAGTTCGATCATGACACTACCAGGCGACATGCGAGCGTTTAACCGCCAGATGATCAGCGACTTCCGGGCACACGACCCGAAGGTCGCCGGGCGCAGACTGTTGCTGCTGACGACGACCGGCGCCCGCAGCGGCCGGCCACATACCACACCGATGACTTACGCGACCGATGGCGACCGCGTGCTGGTCATCGCCTCCAATGCCGGAGCGGTGCGGCATCCCGACTGGTACCTCAATCTCGTCGCCAATCCCGCTGTGACGGTCGAGCTTCACGACGAGACATTTCGGGCGCGGGCGGTTGTGGCCGAGGGTGAAGAGTACGACCGCCTCTGGGCGCAGATCGTCGCCGAGATGCCCTTTTTCACCGACCATCAGGCGCAGATCAGCCGCAAGATACCGGTGGTCATTCTGGAGCGCATCGCGTAACGGAGGGCTGTTCGACACATGCAACCGAGACTTGTTGAACCGCTTATCCGCACCTACGGCGCTTTTCGTGTGCGCCAGCTCATCCTGGAGATTGAGGGCCGCGAGCCGCGCACGCTGGACGTCTGCCGGCTTAGTATGGTTACCGCTGACGGTGAGGAGACACCACTTACTACGATTCCCAACGAGCGGGTAAACCTGCCATGGGTGGCTATACAATAGAGGAATGCCTAAAAGGTGTTGGGGCTCGCATAAAGCTCATCGAAAGCTTGCTCTCGGAGCATGGTCAGGCGAATGAGGAATCGGCAATCAACAGCCCGGTTCGCGACATCCCAAAGGATGAACGACTACGCCTGATAATGGAAGGTCCTAACACGGCCAATCCCATTCAGATCAAAATTATGCGCGAACACTATCCACAACTAAGCGAAGCGCTGAGTCATCTAAGAGCCAGTTACCCTGAGGGGATCGAAGACGTATCGGAGATCGTTCGCGCTCAATTTGGGCGTCTATCGCAACTCATGCAGGAAGGGTCTCTCTCCGCACACGCGCAGTTCGACCGAGAATCGCAACTTCTGACTGGGTATGGCCATATTTTCGGGAACCTTGTCTTCCAGTCAGGCCCATTCCATGTATACGAAATATTCGGCGCCTACACCCCTACAGGTTCTCTACTCGGTCGGTTGCGGCAGCGAAAAGATGGCACCTGGACGACCTCAGCGTTTGCGGTACGCTATGAAGACGAAGTACTTATTTCACTGGATGTCGGCGCATTGGAACGTTTGGAACCGTCTGCCATTGTCCAGGTATGTGAAGCGGTCGGCAGGTGACTTACACGGACAAACGACTCCATCGCTTCCTCAGAATGCGATGTTTGATAGGAAAGCCGCCGCAGATAGGTTGCTAGGAACGACGATAGCCTGGCGTGAACGAGAATATGAGATCGTGCGCAACGCATGGGCTGCCCTCGGCTGCACCGAAGAGGGAGAGATGTAGGGATAAAGAGACACTCGCGCTATAGCCGTAGACATGCTTCGGCGGCGAGCCAGAACAGCGCCTCGCGACCCGAATGCGACGCCCATTCGCGGGAACTCCACTGCGCGCCGCCGACATCATCGCCACCGTAGAGCACCTGGGCGAGGCTCACTCCGCGGAATTGCGCCACCGCGAAGAACGCCGCCGCCTCCATCTCCACCATCAGGCAGCCCTCAGCCAGGCGCTGCTGCACCTTGGCGGGCGTCTCGCGGTAGATGGCATCGGTGGTCCACGTTTTGGCGGTCAGGTAGCCGATTTCGTGCGCCTGGAGCGTTGTCTCAAGCGCGGCGACCCCCTCAGGGCTGGGTTGCACCTCGCGGCTCGGTGGCAGATAGTGGTACGACGTGCCTTCGTCGCGAATGGCCGACAGCGGAATCAGCGGGTGGCCAACGGCGATACCGCTATCGAGCACACCGCAGCCACCGCAGGCGATGAACTTGCGGCAGCCGAGCGCGATCACCTCTTCGAGCATCGCGGCGGCCAGTGGCGCGCCCACGCCGGGATGAAACACTGCCAGCCGCTTGCCCTCAAACTCCATCTCGTAGACCGGATGCGTGCCCATCTCGCTACGCAGATGCTTCACCACGCGCATCTCGTGCTGCTGGCTGAGCTGGGTGACCACCTCGTTGAAGAAGCAGAGCACCGCATGCTCCGGCACGTCTCGCGGCTTGATGAGCCGTGACGGCTCCAACACACCCTCTGGGGCTGCGTCGAATTCGAGAATCGGATAGTCGCGCGCGGCAATGTCAGTCATTGATGTTTCACCCGTGGTAACGAAGCATGTTCGTCAGCGCGTCGCCATCTCACCCGCCCGCGCTGGCGCCGCCAAGAATCGGCGTCTGCGTCTTGCCCTGGCCCGCGATCCCCGGCTCGGTCATCGCCTCCGGCTTCAGGATCTCTGCCAGGTCGGCCTCTGGCAGCAGGTTGCGCTCGCGCACGATGTCGCGGATGTCGCGTCCCGTCCGAATCTGCTCTTTCGCGATGGCGGCGGACGCCTCGTAGCCAATGTAGGGGGCCAGCGCCGTCACCAGGCTCGCGCTCTTGAAGGCATACTCCTCGGCGCGGTCGGCATTGGCGACGATGCCCGCGACACAGCGCTCGGTGAAGGTCGCCATCGCATTTTTCAGGATGGTGAACGACCAGAGCATATTGTGGATGATGACCGGCATCATCACGTTCAGTTCGAGCTGGCCCGCCTGCGACGCGTAGCTGATGGTGGTATCAAAGCCAAAGACCTGGAAGCAGACCTGGTTCAGCATCTCCGCCATCGAGGGATTGACCTTGCCCGGCATGATGGAAGAACCCGGCTGCACCGCTGGCAGGATGATCTCGTAGAAGCCCGTCGCCGGACCCGATGCCAGCAGCCGCAGGTCATTAGCGATCTTGGTGAGGTCGCTCGCCAGCACCCGCACCGCGCCCGACACCTCCACGAACGACGACATGCTCGGCGCGATCTGCACCAGCGACTCCGCCCGGCGGAAGGGGAAGCCGGTCAACTGGCTCAGATGCTTCACCATCGCGTCGATGTAGGCCGGCTCGGCATTCAGGCCGGTGCCGACCGCCGTCCCGCCGATATTCAACTCCAGCAGCGTATTGCTGGCGTCGTGGATGCGCGAGACATCGCGGCGCAGCGACAACCCATAGGCGGCGAACTCCTGCCCAAGGCGGATCGGCGTGGCGTCTTGCAGGTGCGTGCGGCCCGACTTGACGATGTGGTCGAATTCGCGTCCCTTCGCCTCGAATGCCGCCGCGAGCGTCTCCAGCACCGGCAGCGTCTCGCGCACCATCAGCATCGTGGCGACTCGCATCGCGGTGGGGAACGTATCGTTGGTAGACTGCGCCATATTGACGTGGTCGTTCGGATGCACCATCTTGTAGTCGCCGCGCTTGCCACCGAGAATCTCGATGGCGCGGTTGGCCAGCACCTCGTTGGCGTTCATGTTATGCGACGTGCCCGCGCCCGCCTGGTAGACATCCACCACGAACTGATCGTGCCATTTGCCCGCCAGCACCTCGTCGGCGGCCTGTGTGATGGCATCCGCGATATGCTTGTCGAGGCGGCCTGTATCGTTATTGGAAAGCGCCGCCGCCTTCTTCACCAGCACCGTCGCCTCGATCATCGCCGGGTGCGCGTGCATGCCGCTGACGGGATAATTCTCGACCGCGCGCTGGGTCTGCACACCGTAGAGCGCCGAGGCTGGAACGTTTTTATCGCCGAGCGAATCGTGCTCGACACGGTACTCCTGGCGATCCTGTTGGGGTTGTGAATCTGTGTTCGTCATTGCCGCGATATGCCTCCTGCCGGGGCGACACTGCCCCCGCCGTGGTATGAACCGGAGAGGTCGGGAGAATACTGAGAGCCAGTTCCTATCTTACCACGCGAGTCGCCACGTAACGCGCTGGGTCAGCGGACCTCTCCCCCAGCCCCTCCCGTTGGGCTGCTGCCGCTCCGCGCGCCCTTGCGCGCTTCTCGCCTGCGGCTCGCGCGGCTGCCCCCGACGCGGGGAGGGGCACTGCGGCGACCGGGGGAACCGCTGGGGGGAGGGGGGAATTCGCCAGGGCATTCAGGCTCCGGCACGCGTCGCGCACGACACCGGCTCGCGTGAAGTGGGTGTCACGTTACTGTGCCGAGTCACGCTTCGTTCATGCAAGCTGTATCAAGAAAGCGATGGAGATGATGTCTGGCACTCAGCCGCATAGGCGCCCAGCACTCAAGTTGACATCAAAGTATGCTCCGGCTTTCACGGCGGAAGATATGACGGCCTATCTGCAAGGCGCTCCGTCTTGTGGGTTGGGGCCTACCCTCTCAGGGCAGCCTCCTACCGTTGAGTCGGTGGAATTCGTGGGCTGTAAAGAACTGACCGACCGCTTGAACGTGTATATCGGGCTGGCCGATGATGCGCCTGTCTGCTATGTCGTGCTGCGCGGTCCGTTCAACTTGGCGATGATGTCGCTTGCACCAGGAGCTCATCCCGGACCCCACTTCAGCGAGACGGTTGAAGAAATCTACGATGCAAGTA
>DAHUXT010000116.1 GCA_027307065.1 Ktedonobacteria bacterium | reverse complement strand
GACGCCACGGCATCGGAGCCATTGCCCTGCATCGTGAAGTGCCATCCAACCTGCCCGCCAGCGAGCGCATATGAGCGAAGCGTCCGATCTCCACCAGCGACGTACACGCTCGTATCCGCGACGACAGGCTGTCCGAGCAATACGCCCACGTGCACCGTCCATTGCGGCGCGCCATCGCTAGCCCGCACCGCGGAGAGATCAAGATCGGTCGAAGCCAGCACCAGACCTTGCGCGACGACCGGGGCAACTATGCCCATATTGTCGGCGCCAGAGAGCTGGCGGCACCAGATCCGCAGACCAGTATCCGCGTGCTGCGCGCAGAGATATCCTGTCCCGTTGGTCGAGGTATTCGAGTATAGGACGCCACTCACCACCACCAGTCCCGCGCCAACGCTGACACGCGCGCCAGCGGGATACGGGCTCCTGATGGTGAAAGCCACGGACCCGTTTGTGGAGCGCAGCCCCACGACCAGGGCTTGCTGGCAGTTGCCGCTGACATAGATAAAGCCGCTGCCAACGGTCATCGTGCCCCGCAGAGTGCTCATCGCACAGGTGGCCAGATCACCCGCGTCATAGCCATAGGTCCACAATGGGTGGCCTTGCAGATCGAGGGCATCAACGAATCCATGCGCGTCGGACGACACACTCGACGTCTTCGGCGTGCCAACGTAGAGCGCATGCCCATCGGTAAGCAGGAACATGGCCTCTTGGCGCACCGCGACGTGCCATAAGACAACACCAGTCGGGCCAGTGCTCGGAGCGCGCACCGCATAGAGTTGATTGTTGGTTGAGATGGCGTAGACGACGCCATTCACCTGGACCGGCGCAATCTCGAAGCTCGGCCCCGTGATGCTCCATACGGTTGCGCCAGTGCCGCCGTTGACCGCGTGCAGCCCTCCGCCTGAGCCGTTGGCGCCGCTCGTTCCAAAGTACATCAGCGGTCCGGTGGTCGCGGTTGTGGACGGAGAGGCGACGGTGGTGTTGTGTGATGTGGTCGCGGTAGGGCCAGCGCCGACACCGGTTCCCCGCAACCCCGCGCGCTGGCTAAAGACGAGACCGGCGAACGCGATGACAAGCACAGCAGCGGCAAGCGCCGCAACGCCCGTAAAGCGCCCGACACTGCGCGCGCGTGGCCGAGCTGTTCGCGCGAGAGGTGTAATATCGAACGTTGGGTCTGTATCCTCTTCGGCATCGAGATGGTTCATGAAATCCTCCGGCGAGAAAAAAGGGCTGGCGGGGCCACCGAAGTGAAAGCGCAAAGCGTCGTCCACGGCGTCGTAGGTGGCGAGCAACTGGCGGCACCACGCGCACTCGGCGACATGGCGCCGTACTCGCAGTGCCTCAGATGCATCGACATCAGGACTGTGCAGGAGTGGCAGAAGCTCTCTCATTTCGGCGCATTCGGGCCCGGGCAGAGGATGCCATGGAAATTCCGTGCTCATCGCAGATGCTCCTCGTTGGGGTTTTCCTGCGCGAAGTAGGCAACGCGAAGGCGTTGTTTCGCCCTCGTCACGCGCTTCTTGGCGGCCTCGATGGAGATATCAAGTATTTGCGCGATCTCGCTCGATGGCATGGCTTGAACCACGCTGAGCAAGACGCACGCGGCATCTTCAGCGGAAAGTGCCAGCAGCGCTTGCCGCAGCACCTCGCCCTCGACGACGCGATCCTCAAACGGGTGTTGGTCGAAATACGGCTCGGGCAGTGCCTGCGCCGACATATCAAGCGGTTCCCACCGGATGACTCGCGCCCGGCGGTTAACAGTGATAGCCTTGCAGTACGCCACATGAAAGAGCCACCGGCGCGCGCCCGGCTCATCTTCGATGTGGGTAAACGGTGGAGCACTCCGCGAAGCGCGACGCCAGGCATCGACAAAAACATCCTGCACAATGTCGCGCGCCTGCTCCCGGTCGCCAACCATCCCATACACAAAGCCGATGAGCGGCCCTTGCAGACTGCTCAAGCGTTGCGCAAAGGCGACTGCCTCTGGCGACTGCTGGGCGAAAGCGTGAGGCATGACAACTCCCGTCTCGGAGACTCCATGAGATGCTCGCTATGGCGCCTGTACGTGGCGCCTGGTTTCTTGCATACGGCCGTAACATCTTGCTATCGAATGGCCAAACGTCGCGGGGACAGCATGTGACCTGATGCACAGCAGCGCATATCCCCGTGGTTCGCTACCTTCTTCGGAATGTCCTCCTACATGGTAAACCGCCGCGACGAGTAATTCCTAAACGGGTGGAATGTACCCGCATGTGATGTGTATCCACGTCACAATCGCATCAAGCATGTTAATGTATACTTAATTTTGTTGAATGTTGTATTGACTTTCTTTGTGCATGGTGCTACAGTTATGGACAACACGAGCAGCACCGAATCAAGACGTCCGCCAGTATTTTGGATGCCCGGTGCGCGCTACCGCCCGAATAGTGCATAGGGTTCGCACGCTCGGCGACGAGGAGGAATTCTTGGCAATGGCTCATACACATGAAGTTGACGGCTCGTGCCCCGTCTGCGGCAACGCCATGCACGTCTCGCGGCTAAGCTGCGAGCGCTGTGGCAGCGCGCTGGAGGGCGCCTTTACGCTCACCGGCCAGCCGACGGTCCGCCGCAACGGCACGATGACATCTACTCGCGAACTGGACGAGCGCTTCGGCAGGCTCACGCGACTCAATGACCAGCAGATCGAGTTCGTCGAGGTCTTTCTGCGCTGTCGCGGCATCATCAAGAATGTCGAGGATATGCTTGGCATCTCGTATCCCACGGTCAAGTCGCGCCTGGGCAACGTGCTGGAGGCGATGGGGTTCAGCGGCGACGACAGCGTCTCGGCCGCGCCACGACACGCCCGCCGCGATATTCTGGCCCAGCTTGCGGCTGGACAGATCAGCACTGAAGATGCACACCGTCTGCTCGCCGACATCAACGAAGACGACGAGTAACTGACGAAAGAGCCAGCGGCCGTGCCACACGGCAGGGAGACGATGCGATGGATGGAGAACACGACGATCTGACCGAAGGCCACGTGCCTGACCAGACGCCTGACCAGACGCCAGCGGACACGTCGCAGCCACAGGGCGCGCAACCCATAGGCACTAGCAGCGTAGAAGATAACGCGAGCGGGGCGCACGGGGCATCGGTTCCGCCGCCGCCACTCGAGCCAGAGTCGGAGCAGGCGCACGCAGGGGAGCAGCCAGTGGCAGACTCAGGTCAGCCAAACGCCACATCAGGCGCATCAGCATCAACTGGGCCAGCGGGACGCATCGAGATCGCAGTCGTCACGGGCGACTTCACGGTGCGCGGCGGCGGCAAGGGCATCTACATCGATACCCACGGCGACGATGGCGACGAACCAGTGGTTCAGCCGGACGGCGTCACGCGACTCACCCGCCTGCCCGATGGCGCTGAACTCTGGGCGCCCGATGGCTTTGAGGTTATCGTTCGCAGTATCGATGGCGACCTGCGCGGCACACGCTTCGACGGGCTGCTCCAGGTAGAGCAGGTGGGTGGCGATGTCGTCGCGAGCAGCATCAGCCAGCTACGCATCGCCAGTATCGGCGGCGATCTGCGCGCCACACGCGGCGACGATCTGCGCGTGCGCGAGATCCGCGGCGATGCCCGCATCGAAGACTTTTCAGGCGCGCCGCTGCTGGGTGGCGTGCGCGGCGATCTCGATGTGCGCAACGTTCAAGGACTGGAGGTGCGCGAAGGCGTCAGCGGCGATGTCCATGTGGAGAACTGCCGCTCGGTCATTCTCGATGGCGCGGTTGGCGGCGACCTTCACATCGAGCGCTGCGCCGGGGGTGTCTACACGGATGCGGTGGGCGGCGACGCGAAACTCGTGGATGTACAGGAAGCAGGCATCGGCGTGGTCGGTGGCGACCTGGAAATTAACACCGTCACCGGCCCGCTGGAGGTCAACGTCGTCGGCGGCGATAGCGCGCTGCGGCGGATTCAGGGCCGGATTCGCGTCAACGTCGTCAGTGGCGACCTTGCGGTGCATCACGCACCGGGTGGCCTGCTGATCGGCCAGGTTGGCGGCGACGCGGCGCTAGAAACCGAGCTTGGAGCCGCGGAATATACAGTCTCCGCGGGTGGCGACATTGTTCTGCGCGCGCGTGGTGAGCTGAACGCTCGCTTCGTGGCGCAGGCACTTGGTGGCGAGGTTCGAACACGGCTGCCGCTGACGGTTGAACGCGGACGGCGGCGCAATCTGGTCGGGGTGCTTGGACGCGGCGACGCGACGGTCACCCTGCGTAGCGGCGGCGATATCACCATCGTCTCCACAGACCGATATGAGAGGACAGATACGATGAGCGACGAGACGAACAAGACGGGCGACGAGCAGACCGACAGCACGACCAAGACCTACGAGGGCGCTTTTGGCAAGCATAAGTTCCGCGTCCGTGTGGACCGCGACGCCGACCGGGCGGGGTTCTACTTCCAGGGCCCGTACAGCGATGACGAGGCCGCTGCGGACGCGGGAACTGGCTCGCGCGACTTTGGCTTCGAGTGGGAGCGTGGGCATGGTCCGCGCACCTATGGCGAGTACGAGGCGAAGCTGAACGAACTGCGCGACAAGGCCGAGCAGGTGGCGCGCCGCGCCTCTGAGCAGGCGTCCCGCTACGCCGAGAAGGCTGCCCAGAAGGCCCGCGAGACCGACTGGCAGGCGGTTGGGCGCGAGGTGCGCTCTACCATCGAGCGCGCGATGGGCGACCTGGAAGACGCCTTTGGCCAGATGCGCCGCGAGTGGGATACCCGCCGTCCGAGCGACGCGCCATCGTCGGGTGGATCACGCTCGTCGGCCCAGCGGGTTCGCATCGAACAGGACGACACCAGCGATGACTTCGGCGCCTCCGGCATGTCGCAGGCGGATCGCGAGGCTGAGCGCCGCTCGATTCTGGAGCAGTTGCGTACCGGCAGCCTCTCCATCGAGGAGGCCGAGCGTCGTCTGAACAGTCTGCGCTAGACCGCGCTTCACAGAGCGATTGATGGGCGGTGTATCTCTCTGGGGATGCGCCGCTCGTCGCGTTTCCGGGTGTCGCGGCTGTTGCCCGGAAACGCCAGGCGCTGTAACGCGTCTACGCAGAACTGCCGGGGCCGCTGGCGACGCTCAGGTGCTATCCTGTGCCTGCGCGATGTTCTCCGTCTACCGTGAAAAGCCGTTGCCACCCATCCACCCAGAGAGGATCACGTCATGGCCGATGACTTCACGACATCGGAGTTGCGTCCACTGCTTGAGCGCGACTTCGACACGTATATCACCGTTGCCGACAACGCCTATCCGGATGCCAGGCTGGGCACGCCTGAGGAGCGCGAAAAATACCGCGCCGTGCTGGCCGCGCGGCTGGCGAAATCGCCGATGAGCCATGTCGGCATCTATCGCGGCGAGACGCTGCTCGGTGGCGCTCGACTGCATGACTTCGTGATGAACGCGCGCGGCACGCAGATCGCGGCGGCGGGCATCGGCATGGTGGCGGTCGATCTGGCGCACAAGAAGGAGCACGTGGCTCGCGACCTGATGCGCGCCTGGCTTGACTACTGCCGCGCGCATGATGTGCTGTTCGCGCTGCTCTATCCATTTCGTCCGGACTTCTATAAGCAGATGGGCTTCGGCTACGGCACGAAGATGAGCCAGTATCGCGTGCGGCCCGTTGGGTTACCGCAGCGCGGCGACCGGAAGAAGGTCGCATTGCTCGGCGCGGCTGAGCAAGAGATGGTCAGCGACTGCTATGCGCGCATGCAGATGCGCGCCCACGGGCTGATCCGCAAATCGGACGACGCACTGGACCGCGTCTTCAGCGATCACACGAAGCGCGTCGTGGGCTATCGCGAGGGCAGCGACGTGCGCGGCTATGCCGTCTTTTCATTCACCGAAGCGGCGGCGAACCAGTTCCTCACCTACGATCTCGTCGTAGATGAGATGGTCTACGAGACCCGCGAGGCGCTCTTGGGGCTGCTGGCGTTTCTGCGCAGCCAGGCCGACCAGATCGAGCGCATCGTCTTCAACACCCAGGACGACAACTTTCATCTGCTGCTGGGCGATGTGCGCGACGGCTCGCAGGTGCTGATTCCGTCGGTCTATCATCGCAGCAACGCGCAAGGGGTCGGCATCATGTATCGCGTCACCGACGTGCCCCGCGCCTTCGAGTTGCTGCATTCCGCGCGCTTCGGCGAGCAGTCGCTCACGCTACGCATCACTGTGGCCGATAGCTTTCTGCCAGAGAACGCCGGTAGTTTGACGGTGCGCTTCGGCGACGGGCATCCTACCATCGCGCAGGACGCAACCGCCGACGTCGAGATCACGCTGGACATTGCGGAGTTCTCGTCGCTGCTGATGGGCGCCGCCGACTTCCGCAGCCTGTATCGCTACGGGCTGGCCGAGATCAGCGACGCGGCGTTGATTGAGCCGGTGACGCGCCTGTTTGCCACCGACGAGAAGCCGCTGTGCATGACGCAGTTCTAGGCGTCAGTGATCTCGATCGCGGGTGATTCGGCTCGCTGGTAGGTCGCGACCATCACACCGGTGGGCGTCGTCGAGACATTGGCGAGCGCGAGGGTGGTGTATGGGCCATCGTCGGCAAAGAGACGGCGTCCTGAACCCAGCACCAGTGGATGAATGAGCAGCACGAACTTGTCGACGAGGTTGCGCCGCATCAGCGACTGCACCAGCTCCCCGCTGCCGAGTATCAAGAGGTCGTGGTCAAGGTTCACCTTGAGTTTGGCCACGGCCTCAACCGCGTCGCCTGTGAGGAGCGTAGAATTCATCCACGGCAACGGCTCCTGCAGGGTCGTCGACGCAACGTACTTCTGCGTGTTATTGAGCAACGGCGTGAACGGGTTGCCGTCGGTGCGGTTGGGCCAGACAGAGTAAAGGTCCTCGTAGGTCAGGCGGCCCAGCAGCATGGCGCCTGTGTTGCCGGTCTGGTCCATGCCCGCTCCTAGCGAGGCGTAGGGAAGCGCCCAGCCGCCATGCTCGAATCCGCCCCGGCGGTCCTCATCCGGGCGTGCTGGCGCCTGCATGACTCCATCCAGTGATAGACTTACGAACGCGACCACGTTGCTCATAAACGATTACCTCCTCGTTACAATCACTCTCATGCGGATAGTGTATCGTGGCAACCGCTCGCGCACTTGTAAAAACCCGACATCATGATACGAACGAATAGCCTGCCTGTTCGTCGTGGAAGTCGCCCACCCTGTGCCACAGGCTCCTGGGTGTTGCGCCAGAGAACGCTTTGATGTCACGAATGAGATGAGACTGATCATAGAAGTTGAGCGCGTGCGCGACATCGGTGAGCCGCTCATACCGTCCGGTTTTGATGAGCCGGATCGCTTCGTTGAATCGCCTCAACCGAATGTAGACGTGTGGCGAAAGGCCCACGGTCTGGATGAACCGTCGCTCGAACTGGCGTTCGGAGAGGCTCACGTGGTCGAGCAGGTCTTTGACACGAACGGTCGCGATATGTCGATGAATGAGCCGGAGACTCTCTTCCACCAGTGCATCTCTGGTGTTCCCCTGCCTGAATCTCTCTACCAGGAAGGCGGTGAGTAGCTGTAAGCGCTCCCGCTCGGTGCGCGCGTCGAGCAGCTGGCTCAGCAGGTTGGTCGGGACAATATCGCTGAGAGCGGCCGACCCATTGGCCAGCACCGATGCGTTCATGCCCATCAGTGTTCTCAGGGCGTGCGGCCTGAATATCACCTGAGTCGTGGTGAACGATCCACCGTTGTAGCGCATTACACTCGCGTCAGTGCCAGGCCCATAGAGAAACAGGATCGATGGTCGGACGGAGCGGCCCGAAGCGGTGGCAATCTCGTCGAGTACGGGCTGCCCGTTGTGTTGATGAAAGACGATTCCCGGCACACCCGTGGGAGCGACGTGTATCGCAAGCCCCTCCTCGCCAGACGATTCGGCAACCCGGATGCACTCAACGTCGTTCTTGAGCACTTCAGGAGGAGGAAGCAGAGTGAATTTCACCGAACGCATGTGATGATGCTTTCCGAATGGCGCGCCCAGGCCAGGCCGTGCCAGGCGATGGCGGACAAGGGCGCGCCTCCTCACATCTTCTTTCACACGCCGACACATCGGGAAAAGTGTTGTTACTGCCCTATGCGTGATCCTCGCCTTCTCGCCGCTTCAGCGCCCACACCAGCGCGACGATGCCCCCGCTACCCAGCAGCAGCGCCGCGAACGTCCACAGGTAGGCGACGCCGAAGTCGACGCGGGTCAGACCGAAGCCGAAGAGCGGGAACAACACGATCATAATGGCGCTGAAAAGGCCTGTCTCCAGCGAGAGCACCGTCGCCCGCTGCGCCTCTGGGCTGCGCTCGTTCAGATAGGTGCTGATGGCAGGGTAGAGCACCGAATCGCCGACGTGGAGCAGTCCCAGGTAGCCCACCAGCGCCAGAATCGGCACACGCGTCGCCAGCGCCAGCAGCCCGACCAGCTCCGCGCCCACAAAGACGGCCAGCACCCAGCGGCGCGGTAGCCAACGCATGATGCGCGGCGCGGCGGCGGCAAAGAGTGCGTCGGGCACGACAGGAATCGCCAGCAGCAGACCAATAGCCGCCAGCGAGAAGCCGAGGCTGTGGTAGAAAAGCTGCGTGTAATAGCCGATCGTGGTAATGACGCCCGCCGTCAGCCCGGAGAGCAGCAGCAGCCCCAGCAGCACCGGGTCACGTATGACCGCATATATTCCCTTGCGTAGATGCGCCAGTGGATGGCTCCGGTGCGACGCGTGGGCGCGTTGTTCTGGCAGCGCGAGCAGCGGCAGAATCGCCAGCGCCGATGTGACACTTGAGAAGACGAATGGCAGCGCCTGGCCGAATCCCAGCAGCCAGCCGCCAGTGGCCACGCCCGCCGTCTGCATCAGGATGACGATGACGAACATGCGGCTGAAGATCCTGCTGTAGCGCGCCGCCTGCTGGCTGTTCCCGGAACGCTCCACCAGCGCCCAGAGCAGCGCGCTATCCGCTCCGCCACGGAAGGCGAACGCGACCCCCTGCATCGCGAAGCTGGCGGCGATCATCGCGGGTGTTGGCGCGAGAAAGAACAACTCCGCCACCACGACCAGCAACGCCGAGACGATCAGACTGAGCCGCCGACCCAGCAGATCGGCAAAGACGCCTGTGGGCGCCTCGGCCAGAAACTTGGCGACATGAAAACAGGTCTCGAAGAGCCCGATGGCAAACGGTGAGTAGCCATGGATGGCGAGATAGATGACCCAGACGCCCTGGGTGAAGATGAGGTTGGTCGCGGCGGTATACAGCCCAAAGGCGATGGCCCAGCGTCGCTGCGTGGCAGGCGGGGCAATCTCGACGGTGGCCACGTCGACGGCTGCTGCAATTGGTGGAACGGTAGGAAGGCTCATGGCGACGATACTCTCACTTCCGGGAAGCGACGCGGGCGAAGGCAGACTTCGCGGCGCGCACATGCTGGCGAGCATGCGGTCAAATGCAATCAGGCAGGCAGGCAGGACGATCCACAAGCGGAAGGCATGTTACCCGGCGGAGAGTATCGCTACGATTCGATCCTGCGGAATAGCGCGAACTGATGGGGCAAAGCAACGAGGAATTCTACAAAACGCCACAACTCCCGCGCTATGCGAAGCGCACAGCCTACGGAAAACCATCGGTGACGCCTGTCCTTACCTCGCCGCGTAAGCGTTATGCGCCGGGCTTACGCGGCTGGACAGCCGTTCTTGTGTGGCCTGCTGAGAAGGAGGAGTCGCGCAACCCCATGACGGCGGCGGCGACACTGGCGATGTGTGCTCATGCGATGATGCTATCACGCGGCGGCCTGGCTGGTCAAGACGACCTCTGCGACTCAGGGCACGCGTTCACCGCAAGCATGACCTTCCGGACCAATGCTTGCTTCAGCGCCGGGGCAGTGCTACCATGCCTGGCATAATCGTGCTGATTGCGATGGGGGAGACGGCAAGGGGCAAAGGAATGCGAACGTTCACCGCGCTACTGCGGACCAGAGTGGGCATCGCGTTCGCGGGCGCCGTGCTCATTGGCGTTCTCGGCGCCTTCGTAGGTGCGGCGAGCGTCTCTTGGCCAGGCGATGTACCGGGTAACAGTGGCACGGCACGTGTGGGCAACGCGACACATACAGCGGGGTCGTCGGCAGCGGGCAGCGCCAGTGCCACGACAGGCACAAATCCCTCAGCAACAGACACGCCGACAGGCGCAGCGACGGCTGCGCCAACGAGCACAACCACACAAGGGTCCGGTGGCACCGGCCAGACTCTTGACCTGCACGGCGTCATCGGAACGATCACGGTGTCGGCGAACACCTTCATGCTGAACGTCAATGGCGCAGCAACCACCGTCGTCGTCAACGGGCAGACGGCCTATCAGGGCAGCGCGTCGAGCCTCCAGGGGCTGCGATCAGGCTGGCAGGCGGAGGTGAAGGGGCAATATCACAGCGACCGCACCTTCCGCGCGTTTCTGGTGAATTCAGATAGTGGCGCCTGACGCATTAGTCTACCCTCTCTACGCCGCCGCTACCCGCTCTACATGCTATCCCGATGCACACCTCGCCAATCATCACCGATGAGAACGCCGACATGCGCTGCCATCGGTGATGTGTTGCCAGCACTCGCGGGTGGCGATTCTCCCCCGTGCTTCAGGCCTGGCGAGTATGCTACTAACGCATTACAGGCGAACGCCGATCAGGTGCTCCGCCAGCGCCTCGCGGTGGCCGCGGGCGTTCAGGTCGAATGCTGGTGGGGCTGAGGATGTCGCCACATCGGCGCCCTCGTCGTCGCAGAAGTCGCAGGTGATGATCGGATTGCCGACGCTCGCCAGCAATGCGTCGAGGTCGCCAGGCAGTGCGAAGACTGCGCGCAGCTCGAAATCGAGCAGGGTTGTATTGACGATCTCGATCAGCTCAGCGCCCATCTCCGGCTGGTAGCCACTCCGAACGAACTGCCGCAGCAGACGGTCGAGCGCTCGCTCGCCCTCGTAGCGCC
>DAHUXT010000115.1:251-10987 GCA_027307065.1 Ktedonobacteria bacterium | reverse complement strand
GATACCTGTTTTGGGTCGCGCGGGTAGCTCCAAAATGCGGTCGTTATCGACGACATCCGCGTGTGGCGGTGTCATTGGGCTGGTTGTCGCGGCGTCAGCGAGGAGCTGTGTCGGCGCGGGATTGCCGGGTTGCTTGCTGGCGTCCAGGTGTGTCGGCGCGTCGCGGCGTGTCACAGCGCGGCGTGGGCCACTTGCGGAAACGGTGGTCGTCTGCGCAGGTGATGGCGTGCGGCGCGTGCTTATGCTGCGGCTCGCTGCCCGCGCAAGAATCTCGTTCATGCGCTCCATCTGCTACGCTCCCTTTCCGTCTGTTTCCCACCGATGCAAAATCGCTCGAATATAACTCCACTTGCGCTTGTTCTGTTGCGCCGCCAGCCGAAACGCCTCTTCGATCCACTCTTGCGGGTATCGCTCGCCCGCCTCGCGAAGTTCCTCGGCGACCAGCGGCAGCAGCAGCCCCACATTCTGCTCGTAGAGCGCAAAAATGTTGGGGCGGTCAACCTCCAGCGCCAGCGCGTGTATCGTCCCGCCGCCACCGCTCAGGCCATCGTCGCCGCCTGATCCCGGTGACTGACCCACTGGCCCCTCGGTATCGAGCAGCACCTCCGGCGAAAGTTCTCCCTGTTGCAGGCGCTTCACCGCGCGGCGGCTGCGATCGGTGTTGAAGAAATACCAGCTGACGATTTCATCATCCACGCGAACTCGTACCCGCAGCAGAATGCCATTGGCCTGGGCCTGTTCCAGCGCCGCCCGCAGACGTTCCTCGACGGGACGTGGATCGCCCTGTCGCTTGAGCGTTCGCCGGAGCAATGGGTCGGCCAATAGCTCGCGGTCGCTGGCACAGCGTGGCGTGCCCTCTTTCTGGTACAGCCGCCAGAACAGGTGGAGCACCACCTTGAGTTCGCCCAGATTCTCGATCTGTGGCAGCACCACCGAGAAGAACGTCTCTGGCAGCGGCACAAAGGGATTCTTGCCGGAAGGGAACCCGGTAAACGCAGGCATGGGTAGGCTCCTTTCCGGCTAATAATCTTCGGCGGTGCGCAGGTCCAAATCGCGGTAGAGCGTCTGGGCTGCCATGAAGTACAGGCTCACCTGCCCGATGGGGCCGTTGCGGTGCTTGGCGACAATGATGTCGGCGATGTTCTTGCGGTCGCTGTCTGGATTGTAGACTTCGTCGCGATAGATGAACATGACGATATCGGCGTCCTGTTCGATACTGTTATGGCAAGCGATGCCGCCCGCCACGAAATTATGCAATCCATCCACCGTCAGATCGTAAACGTCGGTCACTCCGTCTGGCTCAATCGAGACGATTGCATCCCAGCAGACGTCACGCGCCGCCAGTTGGGCTACCTGACGCGTCCGCACACCTGAAGGAACGTCCGCACGCATGACAGATGCCCCACCACGCGTCAGGCTGCGCGGGACGGCTATGCGCATCGTCGGTGTCAGTGTGTCGAGCCGCCGCCAGCCGCCAACACTCAGGAACTTGTGGTTCGCCGTCGCGCGGAGCGTCCGCCCCAGGCGCGTCTTCAGGCGATAGACTGGCTTTTGACCCGTGGCGAACGCCGCCGTAACAATCGCAGGCTCGAGCCGCCACGTGCGCGGGTTGAGCGCCAGCACGCGGAATCCTGACTGCCCCACCAGCGAGCCGATTGGTCGATAGACGCCAAGATCGGGCAGGTAGACGGGTGTTTCCGCGGCGAGACAGCCCGACTCACGCAGGTCGCTCAACTGCGGCTTCTTCTCGCTGCGGCTCTCGACCGCGCGTGAAAGCTGCGAGAGCGCCATCACTGGCACGTTCAACTCGCGGGCCAGGCCCTTGAGGCCCCGGCTGATCTCTGAGATTTCCATGACCCGGTTCTCGTGTCCGCGACCCGCGCCGCTTCCCTGCATCAGTTGCAGGTAGTCCACGATCAGCAGGTCGAAGCCGTGCTCCATCATCAGGCGGCGCGCTTTGCTACGCATCTCCACCATGGTGATGCCTGGGGTATCGTCGATGTAGATGTCAGCCTCGGAGAGCCGTCCCACCGACTCGCTGATGCGGTCCCATTCCTCATCGTTGATGAAGCCGGTGCGCAGTTTCTGCTGGTCCACGCCGGCATCCATCGAGAGCAGACGCGCAGCCAGTTGCTCTTTACTCATCTCCAGGCTGAAGACGGCAATCTTGCGGCCAAAGCGCATCGCGGCATTGCGCGCCAGCGACAGCGCTAACGCTGTATTGTGGACAATAACATCCTGAGCGACGAAGTTCTCCCCGTCAGGAACTGTCAAATCATAGACCTGCTGCTCGCCCAGGTCCTCAATCGCGACGATCTCATCCCAATAGATATTTGGACTGCCCAGACGCTGAAGTGATGTGTTGCCGAGCACCTCACCGTAGCGGGCAAGGCGGTGACGAGGAAGCCCTCTGTGTATATGCGGATTAAAGCCGCCGTATTTGCCTTGCTTCGTAGTCTCGCCGCTGCGTCGTGCCAACTCAACCAGCGCAAGTCCCTGGCTACTAGCCGCAGCCCTGACGAGTTGCCATACTTCTTGCGGCGCGTGACCAGAATTGCCAGGATGAAGGCGGATACGCGGGCCGAGGTCTGCGAAGCGTTCTTCTTTCTCACCGAACCAGCCGATCTCATCTTGGTAGATTCGAATAGCGTCGGGCGAGGTAATCTCCACGCGCTCAGCGCCTTGAGATGTCCTATAGCGCTTGGCAATGATGCCGAAGCGAATGAGTGCATGATGGAGGTCGTCGGCTAGGCCGCAAGAGGCGACGGTGAACTCTATACGGGGGTCGCCCGCGACTGGATAGATCGAGCCATCGCAACTCATGATGATACGCAGGAACTCCGCCAGATAGCGTCGGCTCCATTTCCAAGCGCAAGCGGGGAAGCGCTTGTCTCTTGCTAGCTTCCCCCATAGTCCGAGGTCTCTGAGCCATAGCACCACGGGATTCGGCGGCATTATACCGCCGCGTCCACGCATGGCCTCAGCGGTTCGTGGTTGGGCCACTACATAGGTGATCTTTTCTTGCCGGATGGCACAGGCTGGAAAATGACACGCGATGATGGCACGGAAATCCTCGACAATGACTGGATCCGTATTGGTAAATTCAGGTGAATTGTCTGTCAGTCCACCCTCGGCGATGAAATAGGCCAGCAATCGTACCAACTCTATCGGCCAACTCTCATCGTGCCCGAAAGCTGGCACTGCTGTGGGAACCGCGATCGAATTTCCAACGCTCAGGTCGTGCAGTGGAGTCCATCCATGAAGGGTCAAGAAAGGATGGTGTCCTGTCACTTCGACCGTGCGACCTGTGCGCGTGCGCACACGGTAACATGGCTGTACACCGCTATCAATCCAATCGGAGACAGCGGTTACTCGCACATCGCCCGTACCTGATAGACCATAGACGTGCTGCACGCGCTGCTGCACGCAGTCCTCGATCGTGCGCCGCTCACCGGTATCCGGATCATCAATCAACGTGTGCGCCGTGAGGCATTTTCCCACTGCGGGTCTCGCGGCCAAGATGATAAGATCGGACTTCTGGAGGCCACCGGTCATCTTGTCCAGGTCGGAGAAGCCTGTGGCAACCCCGACGATCGCGCCACGGTGCTCATGCAGTTGGTCGAGCTTGTCGATATATTCGCGGAGCGTCTCGCGAAGGGGTTCGAGGTCGTCGCGGGTGAAGCGCTGGCTGACGTTGAAGACCAGTTTCTCGGCCTCGTCGAGGGCGTGGCTGGCGTCCGGCTCGCTATAGGCGACGGCGGCGATCTGGCCCGCGGCGGAGATCAGTTTGCGCAGAATCGAGGTGCGCTCGACGATGCGCCCGTAATACTCGACGTTGGCGCTGGTAGGCACCTGATTGGCCAGCGATGACACATAGCTGATGCCGCCCACGTCGTCCAGCTTGCCGCGCCGCTGCAATTCATCCGTCAGAGTAATGAGGTCGGCGGGATCACTGGTCTCGTAGAGATCGAGCACGGCGCGGTAGATTTCACGGTGTGCGTCGCGATAGAAGTCGTCGGCGCGGAGGAAGTCCGCCACCTGCACGATGGCGCCGGGGTCAATCAACAGGCTGCCAAGCACGCCCGCTTCGGCTTCGATGTTCTGGGGCAGCAGCTTCTCTATGGCCATAGACCGACCTCCGTGGGGATACTGGCGTGAAATCTATCGTGCATGGTTGCGTGCGTCTTCGATGGAATGCGTGTCTCCGGTGAAGGCACCGCTTGAGCCATCGGCGTGAGCGAACTGTCGGTCGGGTTGCGCTGTCTCACTAGAACACTCTTTCAAGAGAGTATAGCATTGAGACAGCATTTCGTCACCGGGAAAAATCACTGCGGCCGACAGGTCGTAACAGCCAGAATACCTGAGGAAGTCGCGGATGGCAAACGGCGCGTTCTGCACCATCCAGGCACATGTGGATAACTTGGTGGACGGTTTCGGCTGATCTTCGGCCTAACCCGGTTCATTTTCCGGGGCCGCTCGGTACACCTGCCAGCAGACGCCAATTATCCACCATTTCTCGGCACCAATCGGCAGTTATCCACGAAGTTGTCCACGGGGTTATGCACAGGAGAACTGGTCCCCAAATAGGCTAGCAGAAGGAGATACCTTTGCCCCTTGACAAACATTTGCGCATTCAGTACTATTTGACCTATCAAGAATATTTAATCGATTGAGAGATGCAAATATGACAGATGACGACCGACCGGTTGAACCACCGCGCGACCTAGGGGCAGCCACGAACGTCAGCGACATTCCCGAGACGTACGAACTGGAGACGCTTGAGCAGTTGCGCGCCATCGCCGATGAGTTGCGCAGCCGTATCGCCGAGGCGCTCACGCACCGCGCGATGACCGTCACCCAGCTTGGCGAGCTGCTGGGGCAGGCGCCCGCCAAAATCCACTATCACGTGCGCGAACTGGAACGCGTTGGCCTGGTGCGGCTGGTGGCCACACGCGAGAAGAGCGGCATTTTGGAGAAGTATTACCGCGCCATCGCGAGAAGCTTTAACGCCTCGAAGACGCTGCTGCTCAACGCGCCGTCCGATGAGACGTTTGCCGCGATGCGCTCCTTCCTCGATAGCGCGTCGCGCGCTTTCCTGCGGGCGACAGAATACACCATGCGCAACCAGCTTTGGGATAGCCCCAAAGTGTGGGGACTCAGCACGGCGCAGATTTGGGTGACCTACGACGAGCTCAACGCGTTGGCGCACCGGGTTCAGCAAGAATTTGACAAGTATTCGACGCCGCGAGGAGCCGAGGGCGAGGAGGAGCGTACCATCGTCATGATGGGCTATGACCCACGAGTCGTCGCCGATGAGAGTAGCGCCGACACATCCTCGCTGACGCCGCCACCGTTGCCATTGACCGTTCCGCCGCCACCTGAGTCTGCGCCACGGACGCTGGGCGCCCGCAAGCCACGGGTCCATCGCATCGTTTCTGCCGGAGCCACATCATTTGATCGCGCCCAACTGGAAGAAGCGTTTGCGAAGAACCAGCAACTCGACATCAGTGTGATGGGTGTCTGTATCTTCGCCAGCGATGTCACCGCCGATCTGATAGATCGTGTGATACACCACTTCCGCCATCGCGGCATATTGACCGCGTCGCCAGAGGTGCGTGAGGCGCTTAAGCGAAAGGAGACGTGATTCCCTCGACCGAGCTGTGCCGCTCATTGGAAAAAAAGACACGCGGACCGCTGGAACGATCCGCGCGCCGAACTCCCACTCGCAATCCCAGAGAATGTGTTTATTTGGCAACACACCGGAGGAGAGTACTATGGATCCTACCACAACAGGCCAGACGGCGTCTGCTACCGCGCTCAGAAAACCAGGCCTGCTCATCAATGGCAACTATGGGCGGCTCTGGGCTGGCCAGACGATCTCCGTCTTCGGCGACTTCATCTTCGACACCACACTCGTGCTGTGGATCGCCGCGGGCATCGCGCGCGGGCAACCGTGGGCGCCGCTCGCCGTCAGCGGCATCTTCATCGCGACTACCGTTCCAATGGTAGTCGTCGGGCCGATTGCTGGCGTCTTCGTAGACCGCTGGAGCAAACGCGGAACGATGCTGGCGATGGATGCGTTGCGCGCCGTGCTGGTGGCTTTCCTGCTCCTGATTTCTGGGGTGGTGTCGCTGCCATTTCTGCCTGGTGGCCATCTGCCGCTTTTCTGGCAACTCGGCGTGATCTATGCGGTTGTCTTTCTGCTCAACGCGCTCAGCCAGTTCTTCCGGCCAGCCTCGCTTGCGCTGACCGGCGACATCGTGCCAGAGGAAACGCAGGCGCGGGCGATGGGCCTGAGCCAGACGTCGATGAGCATCGCCATGATTCTGGGGCCAACGCTGGCGGCGCCACTCTTTGTTGCGCTGGGACCTGAATGGGCGTTAGTCATCAACGCGTTCTCGTTCCTCGCGTCCTTCCTGTTTATTCAGACGGTCACCGCGCCGGTTGCCGCCAGAAGCGTTTCCGATGGGGCGCAAGCGAGTTTATGGCGGGAGTTTGGTCTGGGCCTTCGCTACTTTCTGCGGTCGCGCGTGCTGGTCGTGCTCACCATTGCGGCCACGATTGTGATGTTCGGTGGCGGCGCTCTCAATGCGCTGGACTACTTCTTCGTCACGCAGAATCTCCACGCTTCGACCAATCTCTACGGGCTGATCGCGGGCGTGATGGGGATCGGGCTGATCGTCGGCTCGATTGTCGCGGGCACATTTGCACAGCGGATCGGCCTGACGCGGGTGGTGTGGGTCTCGCTGATGGTGCTGGCCATAACGATCCTCTTCTATGCCCGCATGACGGATTTCTGGATTGCCGCCGCATTGGTGGGTTTCGTTGGCATCTTCCAGGCGTCGCTGAATGTGGCGGTGGGACCGCTGCTGCTGCAGAGCGCGCCTCGTGAGATGATCGGACGTGTCTCCTCAATGCTCAATCCGGCAATAACACTCTCCACACTGGCTGGCGCTGGGCTGAGCGGCTATCTCGCCAGCACGATATTGCGCGGCTTCTCGGCCACTGTGCTGGGCATGCGCTTTGGTCCCATCGACACCATTTTAATGGGCGCCGGAGCCATCGCGCTGGTCGGGGCGCTCTTCGCGATGGTGGGCCTGCGGGGTGTTCGATCGCAGATACAGCATGCCGCGACCGCGACAGGGGAAGTTGCCACCACTGTGGCTACAGTGGACATGGCGCCAGACGCGATCATGCCGAGAGAGCCCGTGCTCAGTTAGGCGTTTTGCGCGATGTTTCTCGGTCTTTGTCACCCAGGGGAAAAGTGTTCGTAGATTTTTCTGTAGACGAATAGAGACCGCTACACGTATAATTGCGGCGTAGAAAGACGGACAAGGGCCTCGCGCGAGTTCGCGGTTCGCCAGGCTCTCATCGCCAGTGAGGAGGCAATCATGGGTGACAAGAGTCCGAAAAACAAAGAGAAACGCAAGCCCAAGAAGAAGGCTTGATGGTTTCACGTACCGGGCGGCATCCCCTGCCGTCCGGTATCGCATGTTTCCGCACAGGTTCGGGGTTCGGGCAAATCGGAAGGCATCGGTGATAGATCCATGAACGTCATAGTGATGGTTGAGACGTTCGTCGCGTTCGTTCTCGCGGTATCCATTCATGGCGCGGTACAGGCGCGCGTCGCTACGATGCTCGGCGACAGCACGGCGCGATTGCGCGGGCGACTGAGTGTATTGCCGCAGCGGCAGCTTTCAGCTATTGGCGTCATCGTCGGGATCGTTTTCTCGGTTGGCTCTCAGGGCGCGGGCATCGGCTGTGGCAAGCCGCTGGAGATCGATGCGCGCAAGCTGCGAATTGGCCCGAACTTTGGCACGATTGTCGTCGCGCTCTCCGGCCTGGTTTTTAGCGCATTGCTCGGCGCGGTCATCTTGCTGCTCTTCAATGTGCTGCCCAATAGCGCAGCCCTGTCGACCCAGGCGAGCGCGTGTCTTAGTCCCGCTCGCAGTCTCACTGGCGGTGGACTGCTGATAGGGAGCTCGCTGCAAGGGTGCGTGCATGCCCTGCCTGGTTGGGCGCTGCGCCTGGAGCAGTTCTTTTTCATCTTTGGGCTGACGAATCTCGCCGTGGCGATCCTCAATATCATTCCGCTGCATCCGCTGGATGGCTATCACGTCCTTTTTGCGCTATTGCCCGCGCGACAGGCTATCGGCTGGCGCAACTTTGCCCCCTGGATGGAACTGATTCTGCTGGTGATCTTCTTCGTGATCCCGGTAATTCTTCAGTTCTTGAACATCGGCTTTAGCCCGGCACAGACGTTCATCGTTCAGCCTGCCATGGGGATTGCGGGCAACCTGCTGCATCTGGACCCGTTGTTCTTCGCGTTGCTGTAATCTTGCGAACCGTGTCTACTCACATGTCATCGCCAACACAACGGTCCACCCCGCCGAAATCCAGATCATCCCCGCCCACGGCAAATCGCTGGCAGACGGCGCAATACCGCGTCTGGCAATTCTGGCGCTCACTCTTGCCGCGCCCGCTCGACATCTCGGAACGCGCCATCCTCGACGCCTATCTCCCGCCCGCTGGACGCTCGCTCTTTGCGACGATGACACGGAACGACCAGCGCCATAGTCTGACGGTCTTTGCGGCACTACGCGAGCGCGGATGCGACGATGCCGATCTGCTGGCGGCGGCGCTGCTGCACGATAGCGGCAAGGGGGCCGGGCGGGTGCGGCTGTGGGTGCGTCCACCGTTTGTGCTGCTGCGGGCGTTCGCGCCTGGGATGCTGCGCTGGTTGGCGCGGGATGCTGCCGCATGGTGGCGTCGCCCGTTCTACTACGCCTGGCGACACGCCGACGTCGGCGCGGACCTCGCCGCCGCCGCGGGTCTCTCCGAGCGCGCCGTGCTGCTGATCCGCACGCATCACCTGCCCAATGGCCCCGCCGCCGAGTTGCATGCCGTAGACGACGCGCTGTAGCGTCTTGGATGCGTGGTATACTGCCAGCGCCCTGCCGAGGTAGTCCTCCTGCCTGAGGCGCAGTGAATGCGAGGCGATATGACCGACGACCACGGACGGCCACAGCCCGATAGACCACCTCCCGAATCCGCCGACGACGTGACCTTCCCTCCGATTCCAGCAGATACCGAGGCGCGGACACACATCGAAGCCCATCTCGAGCACTATTTGGGCACGTCGGCATTTGTCATACACGAGCCTGCCATTGGCAGCGACGGCATTGATGTACACATCATCCCGCCATCCATGCTCTACCCCTTCTATTCACTGGTGACTGTCGGCATGAGCGATGTGGCGATGCCCACGCCACCGGGCGCTGAGACGTTCCGCTACGCCGAAATGCTGGTGGCGTTGCCGCGGCATTGGCCGATTGATTCACGCGCGTGGAAGGATGAGACGAGTTATTGGCCCATCCGTGTGCTGCGCGCGCTTGCGCGGATGCCTTATCTTCATGATGCCTGGGTGGGACCGGGCTATTCGGTCCCTCATGGCGGCGACCCACCCCGACCCTATGCACGCAACACGCGACTCTGCGCTGCCTTCGTCACCCCACCGATGCGCTACGAGCCTGATTTCCTGGCGGTCGTCGCTCGGCCAGATAAAGTGGTGCGCTTCCACGCGTTCATTCCGCTGTATCGCGACGAGTTGGCGTATCGGCACGACACTGGTCCTCGCGCGCTCCGGATGCGGCTGACCGAGCGCAATGTCACCGAACTGCTCGACATCAAACGCAAGAGTGTGATGGCCCGTCGCTGGTTTGGTCGGAGGTAACCCAGATTGCCAGGCTGCGACGGCGGGCGTGCTCTTACTCCGGGTGTCGCGGCGATGGCGTCGAGGGTCCGAGCGAGCTCGAGTCCGTCGTATCGGTCTGAGATTGCAGATGCGTCTTGGCGCGGCTGTCCTGATGAAGACTGCTGCCGCCAAGAATCCGAATGGTAAATCCCAGCACGATGATGACTAACGCGTTGACGGCCAGCTCGATCATGGCGCTGCGGAACTCGTCAGTCGTGAGCACCGTGCCGCCGATATAGAGACGCGCGCCGATGGAGAGAATGCCACGAGTGGCTGAAATGATGCCGATGATGAGAAACGGCTCGACCGAGGTATCGCCTTTTTCCACGTACGACCGGATGGTAAATAGCAACTCCATGATGATGATGACGAGGAGCAAGTCGCTCACAAAATCGAGGACATCCTGGGCAATGTTACTCATCGGCAGAACCAGATCGAAGTGCAGCAGCAGGTGGCTCACGCTGAAAATAAAGGCGAGCATTGCGGCGGCCACAAATGCCATGCCCACCAGTGTGTAGACCACGAGATCGAGTATGTTGAGAATATGCAGAATCGCGAGCCTGATACCCTTCGCGTCCTGGCTGTATTGGCCCGTGTCGCCGGTGTCACGCTTCTCGCTGCGCCGAATGAATGTGTTGAGCATAAACAAATCCTTTGGCTTAAGATAACAGTGATAAATAATAGTGTATGTATCTGGTGGTTGATAGAATACGGTATTTCTTTCAAAGACGCAAGAGACAATATTCGCCGTGGTGTAAGGCTGCGAAGGCTCAGATGTTGAGGACGGCGTGCGGGCCGGCGCGATGGCGCTCTGCGTGGCTTATCGCCCGGCCACGACCAGCGCGCTATTGACCGCGTAGACGATGAGCATCTGCGCCGGGCCGTAGGTCAGCCAGATGGCGTCATGTACGTGCGGGAAACGCAGGCCACCGAAGCGCTCGCCCGCTACCAGCAGGTCGCTGATGAGAAACAGCGCCGCGCC
>DAHUXT010000115.1:0-241 GCA_027307065.1 Ktedonobacteria bacterium | reverse complement strand
ACGAACGCGCCTGCTTGAGTCGCCAGGCCAGCGGCAAGGCCCGCTGTGGTCGCCAGCAGCAGCGCGTAGGGGAGCGCCGCCCACCGCAACAGGCCAGCGTCGGGACTGCGCAAGACGACGAGATACCATCCCGCCAGTCCGATCAACAGCGCGATGCCTTCAACCATCCACTGCACGTGAGCAGTTGCTGAGAGGATGGCGCTGATATAGGCGATATGGCCCACGGCAAACGTGCCGATGC
>DAHUXT010000114.1 GCA_027307065.1 Ktedonobacteria bacterium | reverse complement strand
TAGCGTTCACCCTGCGAGATGATCAACTCGCCGGGGCTCTCTTCCACGCCTGCCAGTAGACTGCCGATCATCACCGAGTCGGCGCCCGCCGCAATTGCCTTGGCGATGTCGCCGGAATACTGGATGCCGCCATCGGCGATGACAGGGATGCCACTCTGCGCGGCAGCCTGAGCGCAGTCGAAAATCGCGGTAATTTGCGGAACGCCGACGCCAGCCACCACGCGTGTGGTGCAAATTGATCCAGGACCAACGCCGGCCTTCACGGCATGAACGCCCGCTTCGATCAATGCTTCGGTCGCGCTGGCCGTGGCAACATTGCCCGCCGCGATCTGCACCCTGTGGCCGAACGTCTGCACCAGTTTCGCGACGCCGTCGATCACCATCCGCGAGTGACCGTGCGAGGTATCCACCACCAGCACGTCCACATCTTCGGCGATCAGCGCCTCGGCCCGCGCCAGATTATCGCCGCCCACGCCGAGCGCCGCGCCAACCCGGAGACGTCCCTGGTTGTCTTTGGCCGCGTTGGGATGCAGAATCTTCTTCTGAATGTCCTTGACGGTAATCAGACCTTTGAGCTGGCCGTGTTCGTCGACGACAGGCAGCTTCTCGACCTTGTGGCGATGCAGAATCTCGTTTGCCTCGTTGAGAGTCGTGCCAACGGGCGCTGTAATGAGATTCTCGTGGGTCATCAGTTCGCGGATGGGGCGGTGAAACTCCTGTGCGAAGCGAATATCGCGATTGGTCAGAATGCCGACAAGGCGGTTGTCTTCGTCGGTGATCGGAATACCGGAGATATGATACTTCTTCATCACATCCAGCGCGCTCTGCAGCGAGTCGTCGGGGCCGAGAGTAATCGGGTCGGTGATCATACCCGACTCGGACCGCTTGACCTTGTCGACTTCGCTCGCCTGCTCCTCGATGGAGAGGTTGCGGTGAATGACGCCAATGCCGCCCTCGCGGGCCAGCGCGATCGCCAGCCGTGCCTCGGTGACCGTATCCATCGCGGCGGAGACGATAGGGATGTTGAGCGTGATATCAGTCGTCAGTCTGGTCGCGGTTCGTACATCACCGGGCAAGACATACGATTCCGCGGGAAGCAGCAATACATCGTCGAATGTCAGGCCTTCCTTGCCAAACTTCCAGTGCCAGTCATGCTCAGACGCCATGGTCGTGCACACCCCCTTGCAGTAGCCAATCACTCGCGGTGTGCCCGACATCCACCCAGGATGCCATCCGGGTTCTATCAAGATACAAAAAGCGCCCAGCGCGACGCGATACGTCGTGTACTGGGCCTGATTGTGTCGGGCACCTGCCGCACTCCTTCGAACAGTGTATATTTGTGTAATCTTATCACGCGCGGGGATTCTGCGTCAACGCGGCAGCGTGTATTCTGGTGCGCGATAGTGTATGATAATCGCCACACTCGACCTGTGACACAGAGTATCACGACTGCCAGACGGCGTACTCGCATACGCCCTGATGCCTCATGCTAGTAAAGCGAGCACTGCCCATGGATTCCGACGCTCCGTCGCCCATCTCCGAGCAGACCGTCAATGCCTTTCTCGCCGACCTGCGCGCGCTGGTGAACATCAACTCAGGCACGTACACGCCTGCCGGTGTCGCCCAGGTCGCGGAATGCCTCAAGCCAAAGTTTGCGCAGATGGGTTGCGAGATTGAGTTGCTGCCTGGCGATAAGATGGGGCCGCAACTTGTCGCCCGCCATCATGGCATTGGCACGGGGCGCGTGCTCATCATCGGCCACATGGACACCGTCTTTCCCGATGGCGAGGCGGACCGGCGGCCGTTCACCATCCGCCATAGCTGCGCCTACGGCCCAGGTGTCTTCGATATGAAGAGCGGCCTGCTGGTGGCGCTCTATGCCGTGCGCGCCTTGATCGAGGCGGGCGAGGCTCCGTGGCAGACGCTGACGATGCTCTGTAACAGCGATGAAGAGATCGGCTCGCCAGAAAGCCATGCGTTGATTGAGGCCGAGGCGAAACAAGCCGATGCCGTGCTCGTGCTGGAACCGACGTCCGATATGGCCCGCGTCACAACCGCCCGCAAGGGAGCGGCTAGCTATACCTTGGAGATTCGCGGCATAGCGGCGCACGCCGGTGTCGAGCCGCACAAGGGACGTAGCGCGATCCTGGAGATGGCGCATCGCATCGTGGCGCTGCACGCGCTCAACGGCACCATTCCCGGGGTGACGGTGAACGTTGGCGTGGTGCACGGCGGCGAACGGCCCAATGTGGTGGCCGAGGCTGCCAGCGCCGAGATCGATGTGCGCGCCGCAGATGATGCTGGTGTGCAGGCGGTGGAGGCAGCATTGGCGCGAGTGGTGGCCGATACCAACGTCCCCGATACCACCGCCATGCTAGAGGGAGACTTCGCGCATCGTCCCTTCACGCAGAGTCCAGAGGGCGAGCGGCTCTTCGCGCTGGCTGCCGCCTCCGCCGCCGAGTTGGGGGTGACGCTGCGGGGTGAGCCAACGGGTGGCGCCTCCGATGGCAACACGACGGCAGGGCTGGGCCTGCCCACGCTCGATGGCCTGGGGCTGGTCGGCGGGCTGGCGCACAATCCCGGCGAATATGTGGAGATCGACTCGATCGCGCCACGCATCGCGCTGCTGATGGGCATCCTGCGGCGGCTCGACGGCGCTGATTTGTCGGCGTAAGTTTGGCACCTGCGCTACCGCGTACATATAGACCCCCTCCTGAAGCCAGAAGGGGGCGTTTCGCGCGTCAAGCAATCGACGGTTCATGGGTCATTCGCCGCTGCGTTTACACTGCGGCCAGTCTTCCCACAGCACCAATCGTCATCACTGATGCCTCGCTATTGATTCGTCAGGGGCGCGGTATATGCTGGCGCCTGGTCGGGCGAAACCATCACTGCGTCGCCACGTCCGTTGTTGTTGCCGCCGGTCACGGAGAAACCGCCCATCACGGTGAAGAGCGCCTCATCGAAGACGCCGCCACTTGGCGCGTTGGCCGAGACCAGGGCCGGGAATGCCACGCCACCTACGAACGATGTGGACATATAGTCGCCAACCATAAGACCCTGGCTCGTGTTTGCCAGCCACGTCAGCGACATTGGACCCGCAATCACCTGGCGTGTGGACCAGGTTGCCCCACCATTGACCGACGAGATGAAGCCAACGTCGAGCTGGCAGGTGCTTGTCGTGCAGTTCGACGTTGGGTAGAAGTAGTAGACCAGTCCCAGGTGCGCGCCACCTGCCGAGGTCGCTTTATCCACGCCCAGCCCAGGAAGGAAGTGATCTACACCGCTGGCGATGGGATCGATGGGCACGCGCGCTGGCGGGCTCCAGTTCACTCCATCACTGGTGGTGCTGATGACCAGATCGTTCGTGGCGCACTTCACCTCGAAACGGCAGTCGGACCAGGCGACATAGACCGTTCCCGCTCCATCGATCTCAGCGGAGATGAGCGTCCCCGCGCGGATATTGCCAGGGATCGGCGCGAAGTCGATATGCGTGATGATCAGCGCTTTGCTCAAGCTCGCCCCACCGTCACCACTGGTGAATGCCATCAGCGACCCGCCTTTGCTTGCGAAGCCGTTGATCGGCACAATCACCTTTCCAGAGGGTTGCACCAGCGGTTGTCCGCCAATGCCGTGCGCGTTATCGGGTGTCGAGATCGCTGCACCCCACGTTTCGCCACCATCAGTTGACGTGCTCATCTCGATGAGATCGTTATGCGTTGGCACGTCGAACTCGGTGTAGCAGTAGCCGTAGAATGGGCTGGTTGCGGTATCATCGCAGACGGACCAGTTCTTGTCATTGAAGGCGCCTGTCGCGCTCACAGCAACTGGCATGCCCCAGGTTAACCCGCCATCGGTTGAGCGGCTGACAAGCACATCGACCTCGACGGTATTCCCACTGGGGAAAAGGCCAAGATAGGAAATCATCCAGACATTGTGCGCCGCGTCGAAGGCCACCGACGGATCGCTGGTGCGGGCGTAGATGCCAGCGGGTGTGGCGAAGACTGTGGTCCCCGGCAGGAATCCGTGCGTCCAGCTTTTGCCGCCGTCAGTTGAAGTTGCGAAGCCAATGTTCGAGCTGCCGCCGCCAAAGAATCGACCAACCTGCACCGCCGAGACAATCGTTGACCCAAAGGAATAGGTATCGGGTTCAACTTCTGTCGCATGCTGGCTGGTGCTGTTGGTGTAGGGGTCACTACTAAGCTGCAACAGCTTCGTCGCTGCGTGGACAGGCGTGCCCATCATAGCGATCACCGCAAGCATGAGCATTGGCGCAAGAGCGAACGCCAGACCTGTGCGGATACGTCGGACGGCTGATACGAAGACTGCCATGCGAGATCCTCCTGGTACTGCTTGTTGCCCATCTGAGGCTACGCCGCACGCGTGATCTGGCACTGCGGTCAGATGGTCAAATGCACATTATGGCGCGAGAGATCCCAAGATGCGAGTCGAAGATGCCTGGCTACGAGGCACATTCGTACGACGAGGAACACACTACAATCTACCGTCGAATTTTCCAGCGAGGATGGGCTTTACTGGTACATTACGAGCGCCGTGAGAGAATGGCGTCGTTCCCTAATCCTCCAGAGACTACCCAACAACCACCCAACTTCCCAATCAACTGACCAATCTGGTCGTCTCCCGACCCGCGGATGACGGACGCTGACACTTCCCCACCACCCGAACAATCCTTATGCGCAAGAATTGTAGCATATTCAAGGGACCTGCTCACCGTCTAAGGGCAGCCGAACCTAACGCATGGGGCAGACAACAACAGATCTTTCCGAAACCACGCGAACGATTCGCCAGTGAAGTAGGGGAATATGCTGCACGCGGCAGGTCGTTGTAACTGAGCGCGTAGTACGTCACATCGTGGTATTCAACTCCAGGCGAACCACACCGCGAGAAAGGATCAGATATCGTATGCGTAAACTCATGCTCACCGCTGTCTTGCCAATGTTGATGCTCACCCTGGCACTTTCCGTTGCTGGCTGCGGGGGCAGTTCTTCGAGCGGCGGCGCCAACGAGCTAGATATGGGATCAGCTTCCTTCACCCAGACGAGCATCACGCTGAGCAGTGGTCAGGCGCTGCATATGGTTGACCCGCAGGACACTGGCGGCACTCACAATCTCTGCATCGGCCAGAACGGAACGTGCGACGCGAACTCCAACGGGCCATCGGACCTGGCGAAACCCGGCATGATGTTCAGCCCAGGCACCACCAAGGATGTCACCTTCAGCGCCGCTGGCACCTATCACATCACCTGCACCATTCATCCAAGCATGAACGTCACGGTCACCGTGCAGTGAGCCGGGCAAACGTTCAGGCGGAAGGCAACCCGCTATGGGTCACCCTCCGCCTGATTGGCGCGTCTGTCGTCGTGGCATACATGCTCTTTGTGCTACACGTAGCGCGAACTGCGCGGGCCGACGAAGATCGTGTTGGCGTTGAAGTATGCCAGCACCATCAGCAGAATCCACAGCGCGAAGGTCACGAAGCCGATCAGGCCGGCCAGAATCCCGAAGAGGCCGCCAATCAGCGGTACCCAGCCGAGCAGGTGGCCGAACGAACTCGCGATCCAGCTGACGATGCTGAGCGTGCCGAAGATGATCACCGACTGCATCGCATGGCGGCGCACCGTCTGATTGCGATGCTCCACAAAAAGCAGTATCAGCCCCGACACCCACACGAACGCATATGCAAGCACCCGTTCCCAGCGCTCACTGATGCCGAGCGAGGTCGGGCTAGAATAGTTGCGGTTGTACATCGTCGTCCCCTCCCTGAGTAATCTCCGAGTGATCTCCCTGACGTCTGAAGCCTGCCCTGCCGCCGATGGTGGTTCTCTCCGGCGTCCGACAGGCCTCCTCCATCAAGTGCTACGGCCTGTCTGTGATGAGGTTGCACCTTCGTCTTCAGCCGATATGTTCCACGAGGCCAACATGCGAGTTCCCTATGATTTTTGGCAAGCCTGTGGCAACTTCGTGACCCGCGCGTGACCTGTACCAGGGAAGCGGATGTGCTATCATATGCAGGGCGAAACGACCAGAGCGTTTCGGTCATCAGCGTGTGTCAATCGCTCTGGCAGCGTCGCCAGGGCCGCTCAGGGGAAGGTGCTGTATGTCGGGCGTCGTCAGGCGAGAGATGCTCTCGAAGCGGGTGCGTTCCATCAAGCCTTCTGGCATTCGCAAATTCTTCGATATCGCCGCGACCATGGGCGATGTCATCTCACTCGGCGTCGGCGAACCAGATTTTGTCACGCCCGACCATATCCGCCAGGCTGGCATAGATTCCATCAACGCGGGTGATACCCACTACACGTCGAACTGGGGTACACTGGCGCTGCGCCGTGCCATCAGCGAGAATATCGAGCGCCGCTACGGTGTCCACTATGATCCCGCGACCGAGGTGATGGTAACTGTCGGCGTCAGCGAAGGGATCGATGCCACGCTGCGCGCGGTGCTTGACGATGGCGACGAGGTGGCCGTGCCCGACCCTGGCTACGTCGCCTACGAGGCTGATGTGGCGCTCGCGGGTGGCAAGGTGCTTCCCGTGAGGACGCACGTCGAGGAAAAGTTCGAGGTACGCGCCGCCGCGCTCGAAGCCGCGCTGACCCCACGCACCAAGGTGGCGCTGCTCGGCAATCCCAATAACCCCACTGGAGCGGTGATTGACCGCCCGGAACTGCAGAAGATTGCCGCGCTCGCTACCCGGAACGACCTGCTGATCATCAGTGATGAGGTGTACAGCCGTCTGGTCTATGGCGGTCAGCATACCTGCATTGCCGCGTTGCCGGGTATGCGCGAGCGCACGGTACTGGCGGATGGCTTTTCGAAGGCCTATGCAATGACGGGTTGGCGTGTCGGCTACGCCTGCGCGCCCGCGCCCATCCTGGAGGCGATGCTCAAAATCCACCAGTACGCCATCATGTGCGCGCCCACGATGAGCCAGGCGGCGGCGCTCGAAGCGCTGCTCCACGGCGAGGACGACGTGCGGGCGATGGTAGCTAGCTACGACGAGCGGCGCAAGCTGATGGTGAACGGCTTGAACGCCATCGGGCTGGATTGCTACACACCGCGCGGTGCGTTCTACGCCTTCCCATCCATTGCTTGCACCGGCATGACATCCGAAGAATTCGCCGAGAAGCTGCTCTTCGAGGAAAAGGTGGCCGTGGTGCCGGGCGACGCGTTTGGCGAGGGTGGGGCGGGCTTCGTCCGCTGCACGTATTGCACGGCGCAAGATAAAATCAATGACGCGCTCGAACGCATAGGGCGCTTCGTGAAGAAATATTCGTGACGCGCTGGGAGAGATATCCAACTAGAGGGATGATTCAGCGCCACCGAATGATCAAGCTCGAAGGATGACGCATGCCTACCGCTTCGCCCAAAACTGATGTTGTGTATGAGGTCACCATTGGCCTGGAAGTCCACGCGCAATTGCTTACCGCGAGTAAGATGTTCTGCCGCTGCCCCACCGACTACGCGAACGCGGCGCCGAACACCCACAATTGTCCCATTTGCATGGGCTTTCCGGGGACGCTGCCAGTCATCAACGAGCAGGCGATTGACTACACCATCATGACGGCGCTCGCGCTCAACTGTGAGATCGCTGAATACTCGAAGTTCGATCGCAAGAACTACTTCTATCCCGACCTGCCAAAGGGCTACCAGATCTCGCAATATGACGTGCCGCTGAGCACCAACGGCCATCTGACAATCCATGTGAATGGCGAGGACCGCCGCATCGGCATCACACGCATTCACCTGGAGGAAGATACCGGCCGCCACCTGGAGCGCGAGGGACGCGGCGAGGCGTACAGCCTGATCGACCTGAACCGGGCGGGCGTCCCACTGATGGAGATCGTCGGCGAGCCAGATATTCGCACGCCGGAAGAGGCGCGCCTCTACATGGAGAAGCTGCGCAGCATCCTGCTCTACCTTGGCGTGAACTCCGGCCGCATGGAAGAGGGCGCGCTCCGCTGCGACGCCAATATCTCCGTGCGCCCGAAGGGACAGAAGGAGTTTGGCGCGAAGGTCGAGATCAAGAATATGAACTCGTTCCGAGCCGTCGAGCGGGCGCTGGCCTATGAGGCGGAGCGACAGGAAGCCGAGTTGCGCGCTGGCCACACCATCCACCAGCAGACGCGGGGCTGGCGCGAAGATAAGGGCATCACGGTGGCTCAGCGCACCAAAGAGGAAGCCAATGACTACCGCTACTTCCCGGAGCCAGATCTGCCTCGGCTGGTCATCAGTCGCGAGTGGGTCGCGCGGATTCGCGCCGTGATGCCGGAGTTGCCCGACGCCAAGCGTGAGCGGTTCATCGAAACCTATGGCCTCTCCGACTACGATGCCGACCAACTGACGTCCGAGCGGGCGCTCGCGGAGTATTTCGAGACGGCGGTCAAGTCGCGGCCAGCGGAGCATCGCCTGACGCGGGCAAAGTCGGTGGCGAACTGGGTGGTGGGCGATCTGCGACGGCTGCTGAACGCGGCGGGAACAGAGATCGGCGAAAGTCCCGTGCGGCCCGAAGGCATCGCCGAACTGGTCGAGTTGGTTGAACGCAACACGATCAACGGCAAGCAAGCGAAAGATGTACTTGAGAAGGCGTTCGCCAGTGGCGAGATGCCGGGTGCGATTGTCACTCGCGAGGGCATCGCGCAGATCAGCGATACCGGAGAACTTGAAGCTGCCGTCGAGGCGGCGATTGCGGAGAATCCGAAGGCAGTCGAGGACTACAAATCTGGCAAGACCAGCGCGGTGCAGTTTCTGGTTGGCCAGGTGATGAGACAGACGAAGGGCCGCGCAAAGCCCGACGTCGTGAGTCCGCTGCTGTTGGAGAAGCTCGAAAAGCTCTAATCGCATGGGCCTTGCGTATTTTGGGCTTTGTCGAGTGATATCAGTCTATCGTTGTTGGCCCAGAGCGCGGCAAACTCGCCGCATCTTCTACAGCACGTGTAGTGCAATGTGAGGAGTTCTGGCTATGCACAATGATGTGCCCAACGGGCGACCCAATCCCTACGCCATGGCGGTAGCGCAATTCGAGGAGGCTGCCGATCGGTTGCACCTCGACGAAGACCTGCGCGGCATTCTGCGCACGCCGAAACGGGAATTAACCGTTCACTTCCCAGTGCGGATGGACAATGGGCGAACAAAGATGTTCACTGGGTATCGGGTCCAGCACAACATCAATCGCGGACCGGCCAAAGGCGGCATTCGCTACGACGCCAACGTCACCCTCGACGAGGTGAAAGCGCTGGCGATGTGGATGACGTGGAAGTGCGCGGTCGTGGATATACCCTTTGGTGGCGCTAAGGGCGGCGTTATCGTAGACCCGAAGCAGCTCAGTGAGACCGAGGTCGAGCGCCTGACTCGCCGCTATGCCACCGAGATTTCGGTGTTAATTGGCCCGACGAGCGATATTCCCGCGCCCGACGTCAACACCAACTCGCAGACGATGGCCTGGATCATGGACACCTATTCCATGCATGCGGGTTACTCGGTCCCGGCGGTGGTGACTGGCAAGCCACTCGCGATTGGCGGCAGCGAGGGACGCAACGAGGCCACGGCAACTGGCGCGGTCGCGGTGATGAAGATGGCCGCCGATGAGTTGAAGATGCCGCTGCGCGATCTGCGTGTAGCGATCCAGGGCTTCGGCAACGCTGGCGCGATCGCGGCCGAGTTGCTGCACGCCGAGGGCATCCGGGTCGTGGCGGTCAGCGATCGGTCCGGCGGCGTCTACGACGAGCGTGGCCTCGACATTCCTGAGTTGTTGTCATATAAGCACAAGAATGGCGTCGTGAGTGGCTTCCCCGGCACGCAGAAGCTGAGCGTTTCCGACACGCTCGAGGTGCCTTGCGATGTGCTAATTCCGGCGGCAACTGAAGGTGTGCTGACGAAGGAGAACGCGCCGCGTGTGCAGGCGCGCATCATCGTGGAGGCCGCCAATGGGCCAACCGCTCCCGATGCCGACAAGCTCTTCTTCGAGCGCGGCGTGCGTGTCGTTCCGGACATTCTGGCGAACGCCGCTGGCGTGACCGTCAGCTACTTCGAGTGGGTGCAGGATCTGCAGAACTTCTTCTGGGAGCCAGAAGACATCCAGAAGAAGCTCGCCGTGGTCATGGAGAATGCCTACACCGACGTTGCGAAGCTGGCCCATGACGAGGGTTGCGATCTGCGCACCGCGGCGAATATGGTCGCTATCAAGCGTGTCGCCGAGGCAACGCAACTGCGCGGCATCTACCCGTAGTGGGTGCGCGGAGCCTCTCACAGTTCTCTAGCGCCAGTATGGCGGCCCCTCTCCCTCTGCTGGGGGAGGGGCGTATTTTTCACTTGATAACGCCAGGAGCGCCACGTTATGAACGAGCGGAACGACGATCTCTGTGACGTGCCAGGCATTCTCGTTGGGCACGATACCAACCTGGAGGCGGGCACGGGCTGTACCGTCGTGCGCTGCGCGTGGCCGGCGCTCGGCGCGGGGGATGTGCGCGGCGGCGCGCCCGCTACTCGTGAAACCGACCTGCTCGATCCCCGCCGCATGATGACCGAGGTGCATGCCGTGCTGCTGACGGGTGGCAGCGCGTTTGGGCTGGCGGCGGCGGACGGCGTGATGCGCGCGCTGGCGGATGAGGGCGTTGGCTTCGATGCGCGTGTGGCGCTGGTGCCGATCGTGCCTGCGGCGGCGCTGTTCGATCTGGGGATTGGCCGCGACGATGTGCGCCCCGATGCGGAGGCGGGGATGCGCGCGTTGCGCGCCGCGGCTGGCGGGCCGCTCGAACTGGGCAGCGTGGGCGCTGGGACCGGAGCGACGGTCGGCAAGATGGCTGGCCCAGAATATTCCGTGAAAGGCGGTGTTGGCTCAGCCAGCGAGCAATTGCCCGACGGCAGCATTGTCGGCGCGCTGGTCGCGGTCAATGCCATCGGCGACATCTTCGATGCTGACACTGGCCAGTTCGTCGCAGGCGCGCGCCATCCCTCGGGTAGAGGCTGGCTACGCGCAGGTGGAGCG
>DAHUXT010000113.1 GCA_027307065.1 Ktedonobacteria bacterium | reverse complement strand
GGTCGCCCTGAGCCACGGCGGCGATGGCGCCAGTCACCTCGGTCGTCGGACGCAGCAGATCATCGACCAGGGTATTGACAGAGACCTCTACCTCGCCCCAGGCTCCGCTCGATCGCTCGAATTTGGCCCGCTCGCGTGTCTTGCCCTTCTTGCCGACAACCTGCCCCACCCGCTCCAGTTCATGCGCCATCTGCTGATTGGCGGAGACGATATCGTTGAAGGTATCGGCGAGTTTGCCTTCGAGTCCTGTCCAGTCACCGGGAAGGCGCACCGAGAAGTCTCCAGCGCGCATCGCCTGGAGTCCATGAAGCAACGCCCGAATCTCTGGCTGAGACTGTCCGCCCTGTCCGGCGTGTCCATTGCCATTGCGCCCGCTTCTTATTTTGTGTTCCGCACCAGCCTCATCATCGACTTTATGCGCGTTGCTCCGGGTAGCTCTGGCGTGCTCATGCTCAGGCAGCGCGACGCTCTCCTCCCCCGTCCGTGAGCCACCCTGCCTGGCTCGCGTTGTTCTTGCCATGTTCAGTATGCCCCCACAGCCTGAGTTCGATTGGATTAGACGCATTGCGATATGAGTAGCCGCCGGGTCGCCTTGACACGCTGCACGGCATTCTCTGACCGGTCGGCGGAACGTTGGCGGCAATCCGCCCTCCATAGCGCGCACTAACGCCGCCAGCATGCTAGTGGGGCCAGCAATCGATTGGTCTTCCGCATGGCCCATCTGGTGACGCAACAGGTGAAACTTAGCGATTTTCATGCCAACGTATCGGATGAGGTTAGACGAAGACCCGCGCCAGGGAAATCAGGCATGGATGGATGGCAAGCGATAGCTACAAACCACGAAGCGGTGACCGAATCGTCGCCGCGCGCTGCGTTGGCACGATCATCATACCAATGCTTGACAGGCGGTTGCGAGAAGCGCATGGTATGGCTACGCGCGCCGTGATTTGGCTCTCACTCGGGTCGTAAATCAGGAGGATATCAATGGCAGATACGTTCGACATCGTCATTGCTGGTGCTGGGCATAACAGCCTCATCACCGCCGCCTATCTCGCCAAAGCGGGCTATTCGTGCCTGGTGCTCGAGGCGCGCCCGGTGATCGGTGGCGACACGATGACGGAAGAGTTGACGCTCCCAGGGTTCCTCCATGACACCTGCTCGACGACACATGCCATCTTCATGCAGAGCCCCATCTGGCGCAATCAAGAGTTACCCCTCGCCGACTACGGGCTGGAATATCTGCTGCCTGAGCCAGTTTCGCACGTTCGTTTCCCCGATGGGACATACCTTACCCAGTGGCAGGATATCGACCGCACCTGTGACGAGATCGCCCGCTTCTCGCGACACGACGCCGAGGCGTACCGCACGATGCTGACCGAGTGGCAATCGGTGGCGCCCATCTTCAACAAGGCGCGCTATACGCCCGCTGGCTGGGGAATGTCTACGCACCAGGCGCTGGCGGCGCACCCGCAGGGTACTATCTGGATGCGGCGGCAGGCGCTTTCGGCCTGGGATATCATCTCTGCCGCGTTCGAGGACTGGCATGTGAGAGCGTGGATGTTGTGGTTCGCCGAGGGGACACTCCAGCCAGCAGCGCGTCCAGGGACGGGCACGCTCGCCTACTCGTTTGTTGCTGGCAGGCAGCGCAACGGCTGGGCTATCCCCAAAGGCGGCTCAGGCAGCCTGCCGATGGCGTTGGGACGCATCGTCACCGATCACGGTGGGGTCATCCTCACCGATAAGCCCGTCAGCCAGTTGATCATAGAGCAGGGGCGCTGTGTGGGCGTCGAGACGACCAGGGGCGAGCAGTATCGCGCCCGCCACGCGGTCGTATCGACCATTCACATCAAGAATCTCGTAGGGATGGCGCCTGCCGAGGCATGGGGCGAAGGGTTCCTGTATGGGGTAGAGACGTATAAGGCGGGACGGGGCATGTTCGTGGCACATTACGCGACCACTGAGCCGCCGCGCTTCACCATCGATGGCGGCATGATCGAGGCTGTCGGCGCAGGGGTGGCGCAGTCACCGGAGAACCAGCTGCACCACGACACGTTCTTCCGCAACGGCACGATCAGCGATGAGCGACCAACGTTGCTGGTGCTGACGCCAACAGTAGAAGATGCCGCGCGCGCGCCGGAGGGCAAGCACTTGATCAAAGTGATCACCTTCCATCCGTATGAACTGCGGCAGGGGCCAGAACACTGGGACACGGTGAAAGACGCCGTGGCTGAGTTCAATCTGGCGGAGCTGCGCCGCTACGCGCCCAACCTGACTGATGAGACAATTCTCGCCAGTGACATTCGCAGCCCGCTCGATCTGGAGCGCTACAACGCGAGCAATTGGCACGGCAGTTGTCATGGGGGCGACCAGGATCCGTCACAAAGCGAACTGCTGCGCCCGGCGCCTGGATTCGCCGAGCATCGCATGCCGATCCCTGGCCTGTATCAGACGGGCGCAACCACCCATCCTGGCGGCTCGGTGACCGGTGGGCCAGGCCGCAACGCCGCGATGGTAATCCTGAAAGACCTGGGGAAAGACTTCAATACGCTGCTGCCCTGAGGCGTGCCCGGAGCGCTCGGCATTGCTAGTCGCTCTGACTATCACTGCTCCCCTGACTATCACTGCTCCCCTGACCATCACCGCTCCCCTGACCATCACCATGCCCGTGGCCATCACCGTTCCCATGGTGATCTTTCCCCTGGCCAGAATTGCTGGGCGATTGGATGGGTGCGGGCACGCGGGAGACGATGACGCCATCGCTGGCGCGTAGAACATACTTGGTACCCCTCACCGTGGTAGCGTAGATCAAATCGCCGCGTACCACCGGAGTCCCAACGAGCGCGCTATCGACCCACATGGTCCAGCGTAGGCTGCCATCGGGCCACAGCGCATACACCTGCGCGCCGTTATAGCGTATGAGGCTGGCAAGGGCATTGGCGTGGATTGCCGTGGCCGACACCCGTTCCTGCGCGCTGACGTCTGTGATCACGCTCTGGGACGTCGCCGCTGAGTGAAAGCCTCCCGTTTGGGCGGCTTGTGTCGTCGCGATGCCTCCCCCCAACAGGAGTAGGGCGGCAATTGTGACCAGGGCAGTGCGCAGCGAGAATGCTGGCCATCTGACCGCAGTGACGGACGCTTCCTGGTTTGCGTAGTCGGGGGAAGGCTGAGTCGATTCACGCTTCTGGGCATACGCTCGCTCGCGGTTCTCCTCTGTCCAGCGCCCCTCAACTCCAGCGACGAACGCGTCCGCCAGGGCGCCTGCACTCTCGAAGCGGCGCGCCGGATCCTTCGCAAGTGCACCGAGAATGGCTGCCGCTGCGGGAACTGGCAGGTCTGGACGGAGCAGTCGCGGGGATAGTGGCGTATCGTACAGGTGCGCCATGCCAAGCGCGAGTGGCGTCTCGCCTTCAAACGGGAGCCGACCTGTTACCAGCAAATAGAGCACCACGCCGAACGCGTAGATGTCTACTGCCGGGCCAACACGCTGCCCCTGGAACTGCTCGGGCGCCATGTAGTTTGGCGTCCCCAGGACTTCTCCATTGGACGTAAGTGTTGTCGCCTCTTCCGCTTGATTGTATGGTTGCTCATAGAGGCGGGCAATACCAAAATCCGCGAGGAGGAGTCGCCCTTGATCATCCAATAACGTGTTCGAAGGCTTGACGTCGCGATGCACGATGCCAGAGCGGTGGGCACAATCCAGCGCGCTGGCGAGTTGGACGGCATAGGTGGCGACATCGGAAAGCGGAAGTTGGCCAGGCCCGGACGTGATGCACGCGCTCAGCGTGCCCCCGGTCGCCAGCGGCATCACCATGTAGGGAAGTCCCTGGTATTCGCCGTAGTCGAGCACTGATAAGATGTGGTGATGTCGCAAGGAAGCGGCGGTCTCCGCTTCCCGATAAAATCTGGCGCGGAAGGTGGCGTGACTTCCCGATATTCCTGGGGCCTCTCGCAGCACCTTGATCGCACACTCCGTGGGGGCGCCGTCCTCCGCATGTATTCGCTGGCCGCGATAGACGATACTCATGCCTCCGCCGCCCAAGACACCGATAATCCGGTAGCCTGCAATCTCACTGCCCAGTAGCGTTTCGGCTCCTGCCAAATGTTCCAGCATCTGCTTAATTCCCTCTAGACCGGCGAGGTTCGGCCCACGTTGCGGGGAACTCGATGGACGCCGTCTGTCTCGTGTCTGTTTGTCTCTGGCATCGCTCTATGCACATACGATGCCACCACCAGCGGCCGGGAATATGCGGCGATGATATACAAGGCGTCACGTCCTCGCTGGATGAAGCTGGCTATTGGCGTGCAAGGGATGGCAGTGACTCGCAACGGAGCGGGCACAAAGTATGCAGCCGTCCAAGGCATCACCAGCAAGAAGGGAGACAGTCATGGCACACTCAACGCGCACGACGAACACGACGAACACGACGAACATACCTCGCGAGCACACGCGCCCGGAACTGGCAAGCGACGACGCGCACGACCTGGTACCACCCTGGCTGGCGGCAATCATCCCAGCGCTCGAAGCTACAAAGAACGAGCCAGATCCCCTGGTTCACGTCAAACTCTTCACACCTGACGCGGGCTGGATGTGGTACCTCACAGAGTATGATGACGCGAAGCGGCTGGCCTACGGGTTCGTGCGGTGCCAGGACCCAGAGATGCGTTACATCTCGCTGCGGGAGTTGGGCGCGCTTCGTGGGCCAAAGGGCCTGTTGATCGAGCGCGATCTGTTCTGGCAAGCGACCCCACTCAGCCGTATTCGTTGTGGAGAGGTGCGATAGTCTTCGGCGGATCTTTGAGGCAACTTTGGCGGCATTGCTCAGTTGGCCATCCCACGATGCCATGCCACACCCGACCTATGCGCGCTAGTGCAGCGCAGCGCATCGGCTACACGCCCCGTCTCTTGTGAGCATGTTGGGACATTCACGGCCCGCGGCTTGACCGATTTGAGAGCGGGGTAGTACAAGCTTGCTTGTGAACGGTTCAGAATGGAAGTATGAACTGTTCTGGCATTCGTTCAAGAGATACTGGCTGCATTCCTGTGACTCCTGTCTCGAGGGTTCTTTCGAGAGGGGAACGAAGACGCACGTACTGGAGCATTGGCGCGCTATCGTCGACTGTACGCGGGAGTCTGTCAACGTTCGGCGGTATGCCAAGCATGCCGCGTACGTTATCGCGTGCTTGGAACACGATCTCAAAGGGTTTTTGGGTGAGGCTGTCGTTCGGCGCCTGTGCTCCGTTCACGCTCATGGTGTTCGCGCTCTCGAAAGGAACAGTCGCTAGCACAAGCCACAAGGACACAACCAACACCGCGCCATGTTAGGGTGCGGAGGGAGGTTCACATGTCGTCCTTGAAGATGTCTCCAAAGCCGTCCCCTGTTATTTCTCCGGTTGAGCAACTGGACGTTGATAGACCTCCGATTCGCAGGGCTCCCTGGCTCACTCCCCGTCGTCTGCTGTTGTTTGTCATTGGCTGGTTGACTCTGTTTGCGGTGCTCAGCGCCTTTGTCTCCAACCCCTTCCAATCGGAGACGAGCGCCTCAGCCACCCCAGATTACGCCCGCATCATGTTCTTGCATGGCTTGCTGATTGGCATGGTGGGCCTGCTCGCGTTGCTGACGTGTCAGGTATTCCATCTCCGTTCGACGCACGTCCGTGTCTGGATCGCTGGTGGCGTGGTAGTTGCGACCGTGCTGGCTGCTGTGGGCGGCATCTGGGACAAATCCATCCCCGGCTCGGAAGTGCCGATGTGGACCCAGATTTTGGGGTTCTTCGCGCTCGATGAGATCCTGCTCACGTTGCTTATCGGCCTCATCGGTGAATGGCGCCGCAATCGCTTGGCCCGCACGCTGCTCTATGGCACCGCAATGCTGGCCAGTGTATCGATGTTCTTTGCCGCGCTGATGGGCCATCTGGCGGGCTGGATCATGGAGTTCGGCAATCGGCCAGCTATTCTTGGCGACTTCGCGCGATTCGCCGGTTTTGGCTCACTCGACGACTTCACTGGCGCACTCGTCGGGTCGCATTCCCACGAGATGGCGGTAGCTGTGATGGCGCTTACCATCACCGTATTGGCCCAGCAATTCGGCGCTGACACACTCCGGGGGGTGTCCAGAGTGCTTGCACAGACAGGCGCTGTGCTGGTCGCCCTGGGCGTCGCCGTGATGACCGCGATCTACGTGGCTGGGGCGATCTCACAGTGGGCGCCGCCCACGCTCTTTACGTCGGGGCCAGACAATGCCAATGGCATCGCGGGCGATGACGTAGTCACCGGCATTTTGGTGATGGGTGGCGGCTTACTGGTCGTCGCGGCCTTCGCATTGCTGGGCTCGGTGCTGCGCCAGCCGCTTCGGATAGCGGCGATGTGGGCCTGGATCCTCAGCTTCGCGACGGTAGTGGTCGCTGGCTTTGCCATCGAGTTGAATGAGGTGTACTTTGGCGCAGGGGATGCGGCCGCTCCCGGAGCAGCCAAGGACGCGGTATTTACCTGGCTACATCAGGACGTTGGGCTGTTCTTGCTCCCAGCGACGGTCATCGTCATGCTCGTGGCGGAACGGCTGATTCGCAGCACGCGCACGTCATGGATTGGCTGGGCGACACTCGCTGGCACCACGATCGCTTTTCTTGGCGGGCTGATCTTCGTGTTCGTTGACCCGGCCTTGCGTGGTTCTGGCTACCTCCTTACGTCGATGGGTCTGGTGGTCATGGGGATCGCCGTGCTCACCACCCTCTGGATGGGCATCGACGCCCGAACACGGAGCGAGCCGCTTCATAAGACCGCACCATTGACTGCACCAGCAGTCTCCTCAACGACGCTCCAGGCAGAGCCGCCCTCAGTGAGGGCTACACCGACACCCGAACCCCAGACTGAGACGCGTGTTCCCGAAGAGGTGGGCACCCGGTAAGCCCAGTTCTTCCGGAGCCATAAGAGGTATGGATACTCCGGATGTTCCCGGTACGCCACAGAACGAGGTTCCTTCGAGCCTCCTTCTGTGGCGAAGGTATAGCAAATTCTAGTTGCTTACCACGGTCACACCGTGGTCTACCACGCCTCACCCAGGAGCGAAGGTACAGCACCTCGGCCACCTGCGGTGCAGTTGTTCGATGAGCAGGAGCGGCAATTGCCTGATGAGTGGCGGCGTATCCTATCCGCAGGCATTATGCATTCCTTGCGGTCATTGGCGCCATGTCCCCGTTTTGCTCCCGTTCGGTCGCATGTGCTATACTGCCGACTACCCAATAGGGCGCTTGACTGCTAGCGATGGAGCGGCATATGCCTGTTTCAGTCGCCAACTCTCAGTTGATCTACGATGCGCTGAAAGCGTGTGATGTCCAGATCATCTCTGCCCTGCCCGAGACCTGGCTGGTCCACCTCATCCGCATGGCCGACGAGGACCCCGACATGACGCTGGTGCGCATCGCCAAAGAGGAGGAGGCGGTCGGCATCTCCGCAGGCGCACACCTCGCTGGTGTCAACTCAGCGTTGCTGATGCAGAACCACGGCTTCCTGGCAGCCATTAACCCTATCGTCTCGCTGGCACTGCTCTACAAGATTCCACTGCTCATGCTCATCAGCTATCGGGGCCACATGGGCGAACGCGACCCCTGGCAGACACAGGGCGGCATGGTAACCGAGCCACTCCTGCGGGCGCTTGGCATCCCCATCTGGCACCTCACTGATCCCCGTGACGTCCAGCGCCGTCTCAAGGATGCGCAGACCCTGGCGCACGCGGCGCTCGCACCGGTTGCGGTGTTACTGACTCGCGAGCTGATGTGGGAGGATTAGCCATGCTGCGCACGGATGCTTTGCGGGCGATCTATCCAGAGCTGGAAGACCGCATCGTGGTCACAATTATGGGCGCGGTCGCGGCGGAACTCTATACGTTTGGCCACCGGCCCACCTTCTTCTATCTGGAGCATGCGATGGGAATGGCCTCATCCATGGGGCTTGGCATCGCACTCGCCCTGCCGCGGCACAAGGTGGTCGTGCTCGACGGCGACGGCTCGCTGTTAATGAACCTGGGCACACTCAGCACACTGGCACGCTACCAGCCGGGAAACCTGCTGCACATCGTCTTCGATAACGAGAGCCTGCTCTCGGTCGGCGGGTTCCCTACTGCCACATCTACGGGCACGGATCTGGCCGGCATTGCGCGTGCGTGTGGGGTGCCACGAGTGGAAGAGGCGGACACGCCCGAACGCTTGAAGGAGAGCGTCGTTGCCGCGCTAGCGGGCGATACCCTGACGACCATTGTCTCCAAGGTCGAGGCCGTGGGGCCAAAGTCGTTTCACATGGATTTGCCGCTGCTAGAAAATCGCTTCCAGTTTCGGCGCGCACTGGAGGCGCTGCGGCAGCGAGAGTAGCATGCGCTGGACGTTAGCGCGCGGCCGGTGATTCGAGCAAGGGAGGCGAGCATGACGAATGGGCAACAGAACAGCGTATTATCCCAGCTCATGGAGGAACTCAGCGCGGAACGGATTCGAGTCGTCGATCTCACCACGTCGCTCGGGCCAGAGACGCCCGTGATCGATCTGCCTCCGATCTTCGCGCCATCACCGGGGCTTACCATCACCGAGATCTCGCGCTACGACGCTCACGGGCCAGCCTGGTACTGGAATACGTTGCATCTGGGTGAGCACACTGGCACCCACTTCGACGCGCCGATCCACTGGGTTACCGGCAAAGATCTGCCCGAGAACGCGACCGATACGATCCCACCGCGCAGATTTGTCGGCCCTGCCTGTGTCATCGACGTGACGGCGGAGGTGGAGCAGAATCCCGACTTTCTGTTGACGCCCGCGCGTGTCCAGCAGTGGGAAGCCACCTATGGGCGCATTCCTGCCGGGGCATGGGTGCTGCTGCGCACTGGCTGGAGCAAGCGCACCAGCCGCGAGGACTTTTTGAATGTCCGCGAGGACGGCGCCCATTCGCCGGGCTTCGCCAAAGAGTGTTCTCAGTTCCTCGCGCGTGATCGCGATGTGCTGGGTGTCGGCGTGGAGACTGTCGGGACGGATGCCGGGCAGGCTGGAACCTTCGATCCTCCATTTCCCAACCACACTACGATGCACGGCGCGGGTAAATTCGGTATCACAAGCCTGATCAATCTGGACCAACTGCCCCCAACTGGGGCTGTGGTCATCGCCGCGCCGCTCAAGATCTCTGGCGGCTCTGGCAGCCCGCTGCGTGTCATCGCGCTCACGCCGACTTAATCCCTTTCGCCAACCTCTCGATGCCGGTGACTAGCTGGTGACTAGCTGGTCGTAGGCGGCGCGCTCTGGCCTGGTAGGCGATAGCGCGTACCCGCTGCAGCGCTTGCTGAGCCATTCCCTTGACAGCATCTGCGATCAGCGGCAGAATACGGTCAAACCGCTTTGACGGCCATCTAACACTCTTACCACTTAGCAGAGGACTAGTGCATGGACGACAAGCTCTTCCAATCGCTCGCATGGCGCTGTATTGGGCCGCACCGTGGCGGTCGAGTCGTCGCCGTGGCCGGACACCCAACCGAGCCTGGCACCTTCTATTTCGGCGGCTGTGCCGGAGGCATGTGGAAGACCACCAGTGGCGGCGCGCTCTGGGAGCCGATCTCCGACGGATACTTCACGACATCCGCGGTTGGCGCGATTGCTGTGGCTCCGTCAGCGCCGGGTGTCATCTACGTGGGCACAGGTGAGGCGACGATCCGCGGCAACGTCTCGCATGGTGATGGCGTCTACAAATCCAATGACGGCGGCCATACGTGGCGCAACGTTGGCCTGGCGGATACGCGCCACATCGGCGCCATCGTCGTCCACCCGACGAATCCCGACATTGCCTATGTCGCGGCACTGGGCCAGGCGTGGGGACCGAATGCGGAGCGCGGCGTCTTTCGCACACGTGATGGCGGCGTCTCGTGGCAGCAGGTGCTGTTCAAGAGCGAGCATGCCGGAGCCATAGACCTCGCGCTGGACCCCAATCAGCCTGACATCGTCTACGCTGCCATCTGGCAGACGCGACGCTATCCGCACGCGCTCATAAGCGGCGGCGAGGAGTCTGGCTTATGGCGCTCGACCGATGGCGGCGATACCTGGGAGGACATCTCACGGGCAAAGGGAATGCCGGCGAGTGGCATCTACGGCAAGATCGGTGTGACTGCCTCGCCCGCGCAAGCTGGCCGCATCTGGGCGCTCGTTGAAGCTGCCGACAAGGAAGGCAACGACGCCGGGGGGCTGTATCGCTCTGAGGATTGGGGTGCGACGTGGGAGCGGGTGAATGCCGAACTGGACCTGCGCAGGCGCCCCTGGTATTACATGCACGTCCACGCCGATCCGCGCGACCCCGAGACGGTGTGGGTGCTTAATCTGCGCCTGTGGAAATCTACCGATGGTGGCAAGAGCTTCTTCGGCGTGCCCACCCCACACGGCGATAACCATGGACTGTGGATCGACCCGCGTGACCCGAATCGCATGATCGAAGGCAACGACGGCGGCGCCTGCGTCACCTTCGACGGCGGGCACTCGTGGTCTTCGATACTCAACCAGCCGACGGCGCAGTTCTACCACGTCGTCGCCGATGACCAGGTACCCTATTACGTCTATGGTTCGCAGCAGGACAACTGGGCGATGCGCCTGCCGAGCATTGATTTTGAAGGCGCCATTAGCTCGAAGGACTATGTTGAGCCTGGCGGCGGCGAAAGTGGCTACATCGCCATCGGCCGCAAGCCACCATACACGGTCTTCGGCGGCGGCATTGGCACGGGACCGGGGCACGGACGGCTGATTGCCTGGAATCCTGATACGGGGCAGAAGCGCAACATCACTGTCTGGCCGGAGGTACACAGCGTCAGCGTGGCGGGCGTCGGCGCGAGTGCCTTGAAGTATCGCTTCCAGTGGACCTATCCCATCATGCTGTCGCCGCACGATCCCAACGTCCTGTACGTGACGGGCAACCACGTCTTCCGCTCGACGGATGAGGGCAGCAGTTGGGAAGTGATTAGCCCCGACCTGACGCGCAACGATGTTTCCAGGCAGGAGCCTTCTGGCGGGCCGATCACCAAGGATAACACCGGGGCG
>DAHUXT010000112.1 GCA_027307065.1 Ktedonobacteria bacterium | reverse complement strand
GGGCGCGGCGGGATCCGGCCAGCACGACCAGTCTCCTGGCCCGGGTGATGCCGGTGTAGAGCAGGTTGCGCTGGAGCATCATCCAGGAGCTGGTGGTGAGCGGGATGACGACGGCGGGGTATTCGCTGCCCTGGGAGCGGTGGATGGTGACGGCGTAGGCGTGGGCGAGCTCATCGAGCTCGGCGAAGTCGTAGCCCACCTGCTCATCTTCGTCGGTCAGCACCTGGTCGGGCACCGACAGGCCGGTGACGACCCCGACGGTGCCGTTGAAGATCCCCGCCGTGCCCTTGTCGTAGTTGTTGCGCACCTGCATCACCTTGTCGCCGGTGCGCAATGTGTGATCGCCAAAGGCCACCTGGCCCGCTGGCGTTGGATTGAGCCGCGCCTGCAACGCCTCATTGAGCGCGACCACCCCCGCTGGGCCGCGATACATCGGCGAGAGCACCTGAATGTCGGCCACCGGATCGAAGCCATATTTGGCGGGCAGACGGCGCGCCACCAGATCCACCACTAACCGTTGGGCAGCCTGCGGGTCGGCGGCGGGCAGAAAGAAGAAATCGCTTTTCGGCGGCGACTTGAGGGATGGCATCTCGCCACTGTTGACGCCGTGCGCCGTGACGACGATGGCGCTCTCTGCCGCCTGCCGAAAAAGCTCCGTCAGATGCACCTGTGGCACGACTTCGCTTGCCAGAATATCCGCCAGCACGCTGCCCGGCCCGACCGATGGTAACTGGTCGGCGTCGCCCACCAGCAGCAGATGCGATTCTGGATGGACGGCGCGCACCAGCCGGTAGGCCAGCAGGATATCCAGCATCGAGATTTCGTCCACGATAATGAAGCGCTGCGGCAGCGGTCGCTGCTCGTTATAGCCGAAGTCGTTGTTGCTGGGCTGAAACTCTAGCAACCGATGGAGCGTGCTGGCAGGGCGTCCGGTCGCCTCGGTCATCCGGCGAGCGGCGCGTCCGGTGGGGGCAGCCAGGGCATACTGGATGCCGCGAGCGTCGAGCATATCCAGCAGCGCGCGCAGGGTCGTCGTCTTGCCGACGCCGGGGCCACCGGTCAGCACCATCGCCTTCGAGGTCCACGCCAGCCGCACCGCCTCGCGTTGGCGCTCCGCCAGCCGGATGCCCTGTTCGCGTTCGAGCGCGGCAAACGCTTTTTCCCAGGCGGTGTCCGTCACCGTGGGCAGCGTATCGGGCGCGTGGAGCAGCAGCCGCAGCCAGCGGGCGGTTCCACTCTCGGCATAAAAGAACGGCGCGAGGTAGACGCGATCGGCCTCCTCGTCGATGAAGACTTCGCGTTCGCGGCGCAGCGCGTCCAGCGCGTGTTCCAGCGCCTCCACCGGCACGTCCAGCAGCGCAGCGGCGCGGGTCAGCGTCTCGGCGCGTGGCAGATAGCAGTGGCCATCGGCGGAGGCGGCCTCCGAGAGCGCGTGCTTGATGCCGGTCATTAAGCGGGGCTGGGCGTCGTGTGGCAGCCCAAGCCGAACCGCCAGCGCATCGGCGGTGCGGAAGCCGACACCATGGATGTCGCGTTCGAGCGCATAGGGGTTCTCGCGGATGACCTTCTCGGAATCCTTGCCGTACTGCTGGTAGATCTTGGTGGCCAGTCCCGGCGAGACATCGTGCCCGCGCAGAAAGAGCATGATCTCACGAATATCCTGCTGCTGCGCCCAGCCGCGCACGATCAGGTCACGCTTGTTGGCGCTGATGCCCGGCGCCTCGGTCAGACGCTCTGGCTCCAGTTCGAGCACAGCCAGCGTCTGCTCGCCAAACGTCTCGACGATGCGCTCCGCCGTCTTGGGGCCGACGCCCTTGATGACGCCTGAGCCGAGGTAGCGTTTGAGACCCTCGGAGGTGACGGGCGCGTGCGAGGTGAACGAGACGACGCGCAGGTGGCGGCCATGCTGCGGATGCGCCTCCCATTCGCCCGTGACATCCATCAGCTCGCCCACGCTGACGCCCGGCAGCGCGCCGACCAGCGTAATCAGCTCGCTGCGGAAGAGACGTCCGGCATCGTTGGGTCGCAGGCGGGCGACGGTGTAATGCGTCTCCTCGTTGCGAAAGACGATGCGCTCGATGGTTCCGGCAATGGTCGGCATGGTGGATGATGGCGGATCGTGAAGTCAATCAGATAGACGGCATGGTAGTAGTTGCGTCGGCATTGTACCACCTGAGAGCAGGCGGTCTTGCTGCGCCAACCATGCCCGCCATTCTGCGCGCCTCCCATAAAAGCGGCAATCGCCAGTCATTGCGCGAGCCGCCACCGATCACCGCTGGATTGAGGCTGAGCGGCTCCCGCTATCACCCGAATCGTCTGCCAACCCCATCGAGACGATCTTACACCGGGCGCACAGCACCACCGAAGTCGAGGAAGACACAGGCCTCGTCGCCAACGACCCAGGCATCGTGACCAGGAGGTATCGTTGCGACATCACCTGGCCCGATGTCTATCGCTGTCCCGTCAGCCATGACCACGTGCGTCCGGCCAGAGAGCACATACACGAAGTGGTTGACCTGGCACAAATCAGTTCCGGCTGTCGGCTTGATGTCGTTGCTCCAGCGCCATCCCGGATGATAGGTAATCCGCGTCACCGTCCGGTCGCCGAACCGCAGCGCTTCTATCGACGTGTTGGGCGGTGCGCGTCGCTCGTCGGGTGTGTTGAAGTTCTTTTTTTCGGCGTTTGCCATGAGACTTCCCCTTCACTCTGCACGTACGCTCTTAGCAAACATCCGGGTAATATCGCCCTTGCTTGAGCGATGGGATGAAAGCCGGGCCGCCGGTCGGCGGCGAGAGTATTCACAATTACCAGATTTGCGCCAAGCAGGTAGAATAGACGCATATGCACGAGCAGAGCATCCACAAAACCTATCAATACAAGCTCAAGCCCACTTCCGAACAGGAACTGCTGCTTGATCGTGTGCTGATGCTCTGTCGCCACATCTATAACGCCGCCATTGGGGAGCGCCGCGACGCCTACCACCTGCGTGGTATCTCCGTCACCTACTACCAGCAGAAGGCGGAGTTGCCTGGCATCAAGGAGGCCATGCCAGAATACGGCGCAGTCCACAGCCAGGTCTTGCAGGACGTGGTACTGCAGGTAGACCGCGCATTCCAAGCCTTTTTCCGCCGTGTCAAGGCGGGCGAAATACCAGGCTATCCTCGGTTCCATGGCCGCGACCGCTACAACAGTCTCACGTATCCACAATTCGGCAACGGGGCCACCCTGGAGAACGGCTTCCTGATGCTCTCCAAGATCGGACGCATCGCCGTGCGGAGGTCTCGCCCGCTGGAGGGCACGCCCAAGACCATCACCATCTCGCGTGAAGCGGATGGCTGGTATGTCAGCATCTCGTGCGCGGATGTGCCGACACACCCACGTGAGCCAACGGAGCGGGAAACCGGGATTGATCTTGGTTTGGAATCGTTTGCCACGCTCGCAGACGGGACAATGATCCACAATCCACGCTGCTACCGCAGGGCCGAGCGAACGCTCAAGACGGCACAGCGCCGGGTGTCACGCCGCAAGCAAGGTAGCAACCGTCGTAGGAAGGCCGTCAAACTGCTGGCAAAGGCACATCAGACGGTGAAGCGGCAACGCCAGGATTTCCAGCATAAAACCGCGCTGCGGCTGGTTCAGCAGTACGACGCGATCTATCACGAAGATTTGCAGACGGCCAACATGCTCAAGAACCACCACCTGGCGAAGTCCATTGCGGATGTAGGCTGGTCACAATTCTTGAGCATCCTCCACGCCAAGGCAGCATGGGCCGGGCGTCGAGTCGTCGCCGTGCCGCCTGCCTACACCAGCCAGACGTGTTCTGGCTGCGGCGTCATCGTCTCCAAAGGGCTGTCTGTCCGCTGGCATAGCTGCCCGGACTGCGGCACCAGCCTGCATCGAGACCATAACGCCGCCAAGAACATAGAAAGGCTTGGGCAAAGCCTTCGGGGAGGCGTGGCGTTGGCCGCGTCGTAGAACTGAGAATCCTCCACCTTCAGGCGTGGGGAGTGTCAAAAGTCCATCGAGGCAGAGCTAGCCACCAAACGCTCCACCACATTGGCGGCGGTCACGATCTTGGCCCCGGCGATCAAGTTCTCGTCGGTGATGCCGCGTGGCTTTGCGCAGGTGCCGCATACCCAGATTTGTCCGCCGTTACTGAGAAATGACTGGATCACTTCGCTGAGCGCTGGAAATCCCTCTTTGTGGATCTCGTCGGCGTAGCCAGGTGTCGCCAGCCAGACGCCCTCGATGGTCAGCACCATCACTACATCCTGGTCGGCGGAAGCGGCGACATTCCCGACGATAAAGGCCAGCGTGGCGCGTTCTGGGTCTTCCCGGCCACGTGTGCAGTGGACGACCATAGACGACATGGGATGCCTCTCCTTCTCCGGGCTTATGAACCCGGTTTCTTGCGCAGATAGACGCGCAGCAACCCCTGAACCTCAGTTATCGCGATGACCTGATGACCAGCCAGACGGCACCAGGATTCAATATCCTGTCGCGCGGTTGGATCGTTCACGCGGATTTCGAGTATCTGGCCGCCCGTCATTTCTCGCAGTTTTGCCTTGATGGCGGGGGTTAGCAGGGCACACATGGCTCCCTGTGCCGCCGGGGTCTGCGTCATGTCCAATACCGCATCGGAGGTCCCGCGCTCGACACTCATCTGGTGTCTCCAATCCCAGTGGAACTGACGGTGTGAGCGCGCTCACAATCTCATCACGGCGATAGATGGTACAATGAGCGCGCATTGGATGGTTGCAGTATGCAAGCCTTTGTGCCCCACGACAATGACTGAGACTCCGAGGGTGTTGATAGAGACACCGGGATATGATGGGCTCGTCTCCCATAGACAGCGAGTAAGCCTGTGGATGTCCTGTCAGACACACTGAGAGTGGTACGGCTCTCTGGCGCTGTATTCCTGCGGGCAAAACTGGCGGCGCCCTGGGCTGTCGAGTCCGCAACGCCTGACGAACTCGCTGAATATCTGCGTTTGCCCTCCGACTGTATCGCCGTCTTCCACATCGTTACGCGTGGTCGCTGCTGGCTCTCTCTCGCGGACTTGCCCCCAATATTGCTCACGTCAGGGGACGCCATGCTCATCCCCCAGAACGCTCCGCACGTCCTCGGCAGCGATCGCAGCACGCCTCCAGTGCCATTTCGGTCGGTGCTGCCGCCGCTGCCAGCCGGGGGTATGGTGGAGATCGAAGGGCCAGGTTTGGGTGAGACGGCCCAGTTCGTATGCGGCTATCTCCACTGTGACCAGCGTTTCAACCCACTTATCGGCGCGCTGCCCGATCTCATTGTGGTGCGTCCTGGCGGTGATGGCCACGCAGATCATCACCACGAGGCAGGCGCATCGAGAGGGCGCGCACGAGCATCCTCGGCGGTGGTACAGACACAGCCTGGCGACTGGCTCGAAACGACGCTGCGGCATACTGTCGAAGAGGCATATGGTGAGCGTCCTGGCATCTCCGACATGCTTGCCCGGCTGAGCGAGATTCTTTTCGTCGAGGTGGTGCGGCGCTATATGCAGCAGCTTCCGATGACTCAGCAGGGGTGGCTCGCGGGGGTCAGCGATCCAATTGTCGGCCAGGCGTTGCGGCTATTGCATGCCCGTCCAGAACACGCATGGACTGTCGAGGATCTGGCGCATGCCGTCGTGGTCTCACGGTCGACGCTGGCACAGCGCTTCACCACATTGATCGGAGAGACGCCGATGCGCTATCTGGCGGTCTGGCGCATTCAACTGGCGAAATATCTCTTGAAGCAGACAAACCTGAATCTGGTTGAGGTCTCGGAGCGTGTCGGGTATGAGTCGGTCGCGGCCTTCAACCGTGCCTTCAAGCGCCATGTCGGCCAGCCGCCCGCAACCTGGCGCATCGCGACTGATGCACCGCAACTTGCTGCCGTGTCTAATGGGTGAAACACACCGCGCCCGGAGCAGTGAGCCTTGTCGCGTGCACCCCACAATCCTACCCACACCTCATCTCGCGCGTATGTTCTAAGGAAGACGCAGCCGCCGCTCTGCCGTGAGCATCGCGGTAGGCGGTGTCCCATGGTGGCACATAAATCGCGAATCCCTGACGCGGGGGTGTGGCCGTGGCGATTCTTCCGTCGCGTACAGCACGAGAGACGGCCATATTGGGTGAGATTGGGCGGGCGCATCTGGCCAGCAGACAGGCTGGCGTGCTATAACAGGCTGAATACGGGCGTTGGCACGCGCCGCAGAAACGGAAGGAATGGGCATGGCGGATACATCCGGCAGCGGGAAAAATGCCAGGAAGAATAGCAGGTTCAATCTCAATCCGCGGAGTCTGTTCTCATTCTCCACGCTGGCGGGGATTCCCTCGAATCTGGCGATGGCGCGCAAGTTCATGAACTCGATCAATTGGAAGTACGCCCAGGAAGAAATCGCCGAGGAGATCCGGCGCAAGGTAGCCATCGTCGGGCTGGCCAACTCTGGCAAGTCGACCCTCTTCAATACGCTCCAGGGCAAATACATCTCACCCGTCTCTGCCGTCGAAGGCACGACGACCAGCAACGTGCGCGGCAACTTTGGCCCGTTCACGCTGATCGATACGCCAGGGCATATCCCCGAAATGCAGCAGGAAGCCATCGAAGAGGCAGCCGTCACCATCTATCTGCTCGATGCCGGGGAAGGCATGCGCCCACGCGACTACCAGAACATCGAGCGGCTGCAGAAGATGGAGAAGCCGTTTGTGGTCGTGCTGAACAAAAGCGACCTGATCGGCGACGCGGCGGACGAAGCGGCGGCGCGCGCGGCGGCTCGCTTGCATGTGCACGATGTCATCCCTATCTCGGCTCGCGATGGCGCGAACGTCAGCGAAGAGTTGATTCCCGCGCTGATCAACGCCAGCCCAGAGGCGGCTATCGTGCTGGGGCGCCAGTTGCCCCAGTTTCGCCGCGAGGCCGCCAACAAGCTGGTGCGTTCCGCGACGCTGATCAGCCTCGCCGCCGGACTCGAACCGATTCCGCTGGTAGATATACCCATTCTGCTAGGCAATCAGATTCGCCTGGTGTTGCGCATTGCCGCCGTCTATGGCGAGCCGATGAGCGCGCAGCACATGCGCGAGCTGGTCACGACCATCGCAGGCGGTCTGGCGCTGCGCTACCTCGCGGAGGAGGCAGCCAAGGCGATGCCGTTCGGGGGCGATCTCGTGGCGGGCGCCATCGCGGCGGCGGGTACATGGGCGATTGGCCAGGTTGCCATCGAGTATTTCGAGAGCGGCAAGAAGCTGACACGCAGCCAGATCAACGACTCATTTAAGCGCTTCTACCGTCGCTACCGCGAGACGAAGCCAAGTGAGCCGCTACTGCCACCTCCTGGGCTTCCCGCTGGCGCGCCAGAGGTATAGCCCGGCGCTACCGTGTGACAGGGGATCGTAGAGAAGGGACAGTGCTGCTGTGGGCCGAGCGACACGCCGCAAACTGCTCGTTCGGACACGGCATCACTCACCTCCCGCGGCGCGCGTTTCCTCGCCAACATTCGGCGTGCTTCGGCTGGTGCGTCCAGCAAGCGACGAGATCGCGATTCTGGGTGGCGGACATGTCGCGCCGATTACTCATGGCACCAGCACGATCGGCCGGGCGCAGCGTAACACCATCGTCCTGCTCGACCCAGCCGTTTCGCGTGACCATGCGCGCCTGCTTGCCAGCAAAGGCGGCTGGTGGGTCGAGAACATCTCCACAGGCAACACTATCGAGGTTGGCGGCCAGATACTTGCGCCAGGCGATGGAGCGCCGCTCGCGGTCGGCGAGGTGATGCGGCTGGGGCAGACGGAACTGCAACTGGTCGCGCCTCGCCCACGCACTCTCGCCGCCATGTCGTCTACCGATGCGAACGCCGCGGCCCTGGCCGAAGCGACCGGCGAGAGTACCGGCGCGCTGCTCGACGAGGTGCGTGACGCCGAACAGACCGACGATGCCATGGGCGGCAGAGACTTGGCGCATCCGCAGCTTACCAGCCCCACCGATCTCTTCGGCCCCGGCATTACGCTGCAATTCGCGCTGCGAGGGAGCTTCAATACCCGCACGCGCTGGATTCTGGGTGCCGGTGGAGCACTCTTGCTGCTGGTGTGTACCGTCGTCACACTGGGTACCGCTGTGCTGGTGGGGCGTGGCGCGTTGGCCTCCGAGGGCGCGGGTTCGGTGCTAGCGGCGCTGACAATTCCACTGGTGCCCGCGCTGGGTGTCGCCTTCGTGGTGACGACGCTCGACCGTTACGAGCGCGAGCCGCCGCTGACGATGCTCGGCGCGTTTCTCTGGGGCGCGGTTATCGCCATCGCTCCCGCGCTTTTCCTGGAGCGGCGGCTGATTGCGCTGCTCTCGGCGGCGCTGGCATCTTCCGGGTTGACTGGCGGGCTGCTGCACGCGGCGACCCAGGCGCTGAGCGCGGGCTTCTCGGAGGAGGCCATTAAAGGCATTGGGCTGGTGGTGCTGCTGGTGGTGCTGCGCGACGAGTTCGATAACGTCACCGACGGCATACTCTATGGCGCGTTGATTGGCGCGGGCTTCGCGATGGTAGAGAACTTTGTCTACTTCGCCGTCATTCCGCGCGCCGATCTGGGCGTGCTGATCTTCGGGCGTGTGATCCTCGGGTGGCTGAGTCATTCGACCTTCACCGCGTTTTTTGGCGCGGGACTGGGCTTTGCCCGCGAGACACGTGACCGCCGCTGGCAATGGCTGGCGCCGCTCGCGGGATTCATCGCCGCGTTGGTGCTGCATACCGGATTCGACTTTGTGGCGTTTGGGGCCGATGTGCTGGCAACGCCAGATATGCTCCTACACGCGGGCGCGCTCTTCGCGTTGATCACACTGGTAGCGGAGTATCTTCCGCTCTTCACGGCGCAGGCGGTGCTGCTGCGGATCGCCCTCTCCTCGCTGGAGCACGAGACCGAGGTCATCCGCGAGTATATGGCAGGCGAGGTCTTCGCGAGCGTCATCTCGTCGGATGAATACCTGCTGCTGCAGAACGCCACTCTGCGCGACGCCGCCGAACGCGCTTATGCGCTGGAATACGGGCCGCGCGCCTGGCTCACGGCGCGCACGCTCTACCAGACGATGACGGGCCTGGCGTTTCGCAAATGGCATGTGGCGATGGGTGATCCGCCCAAGAATACGCCGCGCCAGCCCGAGGACGTCTATCGCGCGCGCATCGAGCGATTGCGCCGCTCGCTCCGCCGCCAGCTATCCTTCCGGCTGCCTGTACGCCGCAGACCCGATTTCGTGCGTGAGGCCGAGCCAACGCGCCCGCTGAAGCAGTAGCTGGCACACCTGTCAGAAGCCATGCTGGCGGCTGCCTCTGGCATATGGTATACTTGGGAGCGTCTTTACATGTGGCATACACTCGCCTGCCTATGACAGAGGCAGTAGCACAACCGCCGGGATGCTCCATCACACTCTCTGACGATGGAGTGCCCCTGGTATGCCCGGCGAGGACAATAGGATTGCTTGACGAGGACAACCGGCAGACTCCGCGCACGCCGACACCGACACGCCGGACTGGACGTGCGCTTTGGGGTTTGTCCTGGTGATCCACCAGTGGCGGGACACATTGGGTTGCCCGCGAGAACACCAGTGAAGGAGGAGGCCGACGCCTCCGGCGCGTGATCGCCCGGATGGTGGGTGGCCAGCAAAACGCTATGCCGTTGCAGCCAGAAACAAAAGCGCAAATCATCGAGGAACATCAGACACACGAAGGCGACACCGGTTCGCCAGAAGTGCAGGTCGCCATCCTGACACAGCGCATCCGCGATTTGACCGAGCATCTCAAAGTGAACAAGCACGATTACCATTCCCGCCGGGGATTGCTCAAGATGGTCGGCCAGCGCCGCCGGATGCTGCGCTACCTCAACCGCACCAATCCCGAGCGCTATCGTGCCCTGATCGAGAAGCTCGGTCTGCGTCACTAGTTTCTCTGTGCCGTCCTCACAAGCTCTCTATCGACCTGGCGTCCTAATACGTTGGACGGAGGAAGCACATCTTGCCTGCGAGGGAGCGCATGCAGCGCTCCCTATTCGTGTATGCCGTCGCAGATACCACTCGTTGACCATCACAGTGTGGTCAGTGGTCGTAGTCACATACGAAGTCACATGCGGACGACGCGAGCGAGCAGGCGAGACTTCCTCACAATTTCAGTTGCGCCCCAACCAGCCTCGATGGCTCGGTGTTAGCGAGGTGAGCCTCGGGGGCGCCGGAGGACATAATGGTTCATAAAGTTGAGACGACGCTCGCAGGGCGCACGCTCAGTATCGAAACTGGCCGCCTGGCAGAACAGGCGGGTGGTGCGGTGCTGCTGCGCTACGGCGATACCGTCGTCCTTGGCACGGCGACTGCCAGTGCCGCGCCCCGCGAGGGCATTGATTTCTTTCCCCTGACGGTGGATGTCGAGGAGCGCCTCTACGCCGCTGGCAAGATTCCCGGCGGGTTCATCAAGCGCGAGGGACGCCCAACCGAACATTCGATTCTGGCGGCGCGCCTGGTTGACCGACCAATTCGCCCGCTCTTCCCCAAGGGCTTCCGCAATGATGTCCAGGTCGTCATCACTGTCCTCTCCGCTGACCTGGAGAACGACTCTGATGTGCTCGGCATCATCGCCGCTTCCGCCGCGCTCTCGATCTCCAATATTCCCTTTGCCGGGCCGGTTGGTGGTGTGCGCGTCGGCTATATCGACAACAAGATTGTCATTAACCCCACCGAGACCGAGTTGAAGGGCAGCTTGCTCGATCTGGTCGTCGCGGGGAGCAAAGATGCCGTGGTCATGGTGGATGCGGGCGCGAAAGAATTGCCCGAAGATACCATGATCGAGGCGATTCGCGCCGGACATGAGGCCATTCAAGCGATCATCGCCATTCAAGAGCAACTGGTCGCGGCTGCGGGCAAGCCCAAGACGCCATTTACGGCGAGCGAGCCAGATGCCGAACTGCTGGGCGCCGTGTCCGGTTTTGTGCGGCCGCGCTTCGAGACCGCCGTGAACAATGCGGATAAGGCCGCGCGCGAGGCGGCGCTCAACGAGTCCCGCATCGCGGCCGAGAAGATGCGCAACGAGCTGGACGCGACGAAGCGCCGGCTGCTGGAGACCTCCAACGACCTGGCCCTGCGCAACAAGCTGGTGGACAAGATGTCCCG
>DAHUXT010000111.1 GCA_027307065.1 Ktedonobacteria bacterium | reverse complement strand
ATCAATGACGCTGCCGACCGCATCCTTTTCGTCGACGCCGACCTGGTGCCGCTCGTCGAGAAGATTGCCGGAGAGATTCCCTCGGTCGAATACGTGGTGGTGATGAATGGCCAGGCCAGCCCAACCGCCGAGAACATGCCGAAGGTGCTCAACTACGAGGAACTGCTCGTCACCAGCTCACCGGACTATCAATGGCCGGAACTCGAAGAGCATGCCCCCGCCGCCATGTGCTACACCTCCGGAACGACCGGCAACCCCAAGGGCGTTGTCTATAGCCATCGCTCGTCGCTGTTGCACGCCATCACGGTGACACAGGCGGATACGCTGGCCCTCTCGGAGCGCGATGTGGCGATGCCGCTCGTGCCGATGTTCCATGTCAACTGCTGGGGGCTGCCGCACGCAGGGCTGATGGTGGGCGCGAAGCTGGTGCTGCCGAGCCGCTTCATGACGCCCGACCGCACCGCGCAGGTGATTGCCGATGAGCGGGTGACGCTCTCGGCGGGCGTGCCCACGCTGTGGATCGGTTTCGTCCAGGTGCTGGCGCAGCGCCCCGATCTCGACGTCTCTTCCCTCAATCGCGTGGTTATTGGCGGATCGGCCGCGCCCATCTCGCTGATTACGGCGTTGCAATCGCGAGGCATTCCAGTAGTGCATGCCTGGGGCATGACGGAAACGTCGCCGATTGGGACGGTCTCGCGGCTGATGGCCCATCTGGAGAAGCTGCCACCGGAACAGCAGGTAGCCTATCAGGCGAAGCAAGGCCGTGTCGTGCCAGGCGTCGAGTTGCGCATCGTCGATCTGGCGAGCGGTGAAGAGGTTCCTCACGACGGCGCAACCTATGGTGAGATTCAGGTGCGTGGCCCGTGGATCACTGCCAGCTACTACCACGACGTGAATACCGAGCAGGGTCAGGACAAGTTCATCGACGGCTGGTTCCGCACGGGCGACGTGGCGACGATGGACTCCGAAGGCTACGTGCAGATTGTCGACCGCACCAAGGACGTCGTGAAGTCCGGCGGCGAGTGGATCTCGTCGGTAATTCTCGAAAACGAGATTGTTGGGCATCCGCAGGTGCTGGAGGCGGCGGTGATTGCGCTGCCACACCCCAAGTGGCAGGAGCGCCCAGTAGCGTTGGTGGTGCCCAAGCCGGATGCCGTCGGCCAGCTCACCGAGGCGGACATTCTCGCGTATCTGGAACCGCGCGTGGCGAAGTGGTGGCTGCCGGATCGCGTGATCTTCGTTGAGGCGATTCCAAAGACCAGCGTACTCAAGATTGACAAGAAGCTGATTCGCGCGCAGTTGGCCGATCAGGTCCATCTTGGCGAGGAGTAGCACGGAATGACGGCAAATCCCCCTCTCCATCTCGGTGAGGGGGATCGCTTTCCGGATCGGGACTATTGATCGAGCGTGGCGTTGACGGTGATCTCGACGTTGTTGCGCAGCGCGTTCGAGACGGGGCAGCCCTGCTCCGCTGTCTGCGCCGCCGAGGCGAACCCCGCCTGATCGAGCCCTGGAACCTTCCCGTGGACATCCAGGCGCACGGCGGTGATCTTCATCTTGCCATCTACGCGGTCGAGTGAGCAGGTTGCCATCACATCCAGCCGCTCAGGTGGCGTGCCGGCGGTATTGAGTGTGTTCGAGAATGCCATCGCGTAGCACGAGGCGTGCGCGGCCGCGATCAACTCTTCAGGGCTGGTGCGTCCGTTGGGGTCCTCTGTGCGCGAGGCCCAGGTGACTGGCAACGTGCCAAATGCGCCGCTGCCCGGCGTCACTGTGCCGCTGCCATCGCGCAGATTGCCTTGCCATACGACCTCCGCTGTGCGTTCCGCAACTGCCATGGTTGTGCTCTCCTTTACATCTGTGAAAACGTCGGCTACCCGCGCCCGATGCGTGGCGCGAGTGCCTTATCGGCACTTCATGTGCGCTCTTGATAGAGCGTATCGGTTTGTGCCGCAAGAATGAAGTCGTTGCGGTGCAGCCCGCCGATGGCATGCGTCCACCATGAGACGGTCACGCGACCCCACTCCGTCAGCAGCGCGGGATGGTGGCCCTGTTGTTCGGCCAGAGCGCCTACGCGATCGGTGAATGCCAGGGCGCTGGCGAAGTCGGGAAAGGTGAACGTGCGCTCCAGGTGTGGGATGTCGGTCTCATGGGTGATGCGCCACTCAGGAATCTGCCGCAGATACTCACGACTCTCCTCGTCCGAAACGGTCGGCTCGCCGGGCCGGCACGCTACACACGTCATCGATGCCAGTGGCTCCAACGGACGCCTCCTTTCATCGTGCAATCGCGTTTCGCGCAATCACTGGTCGGAGCGCTCTCGCGGCGCGCCGCTATACAGCGTAGCAAAGATTGGGCCTGATTGGCGACGTAACGACGCACGCACGCGATTTTGGGAACCAAAAGCGTAACGGTGGCGGACGACGTGCGGGGAGGTGGAGGGGTTATTGGCGGATGAGAGGAAGCTACGCGGCGCGTAAACGCACGTCGAGTGCTTTGTGGCAAATCTCGAACGCTCAAAGTGCTTGTCGATGACATGCAATGGCCCGGAAAATACGAGAGGGACGGTAGCTCACCGTCCCATCAGGTATATGCGGAGAAACAGCCTCCACGTTGGGCGAAGAGAAGCAGCCTCTTCACAATTGTGCCGCCAAGCAGAAAACAGCCTGCTCATCCGGCGATGCGAAACAGAAAACAGCCTGTCCGCCGCTACACCAGCGCCGAAAACCACTCGTTGCCGGTGAAAGTGATCTGACTCCGACAAACCCTCTTCATCAGATCGGTGATGAGCCCAGTATACCCGTAACGCTTCTGGAAGTCCAATATATGTTTATGTGGATATCCATAAACTCGTATTTATGCTACAGAAGCAAGCATACTGTTCTGTTGCGATGCGCACGTCGCTGTGGTATGCTGAACCGGCATTTCCGCGCCGATTGGCCATCAGTCCAAGCGTACCCCTCTGTAAATTCCGGGTATCGCCTGTATCCGTCGTATGATTCGCCGTGTGGGCGCGTACGCCGTATACGCAGCGAGAGAAGATAGCATGTCAGCTGGATCATCCCATCCGTCACGACCACTCAAAGGTTCGCATGCGAGCGAGACGACCGGAACTGCGGGTCATGAACAGCCTCGCCCAGGGAGTGCCGTGAATGCCACGGCGGATGTCGCCATCTCGCGCCTCTATCAGGATGCGTTGGCGGGGGCGCTCAAGCTTGTCGGGGCCGATGGTGGTGAAATTGCCATGCTCGATCCTGTGCGTCGAGGCATGGTCATACGCGCGCGCCTGCGTATGGGGCCTCCCGGCGCGTCTGGCAGCGGTGCGGGGTTCGGCGCGCCCGCCCGCGCGTCGCAGCCATTGGCATACACGAGTGCCCGCTATGATCCTTCTCGTGTGCCTGCCCCACCCGCGCCGCCGAACCAGCCTGGACAGCCAGAAATTGGCGAGCAGCCGACCTTGTTGCTTGCCGCCGTGCCTACTGCTCGGGTCTACCATCCAGACGAAGGGCTGATTGGTGTCGTCTGGCAGCGGGCGGATGTGCAGGTGCTGCGCGGCGAGGACTTCCGCGTGCTGGCGCATGGAACTGGTGAATCCGGCGGCGAGGCACTCTGGCATGCCGGTGTGCCGATCTATCGCCCCGGCGCGCTCGACACGATTCCGCCAATCGGCGCCAACAACGACATCATCGGCGTCATCACCGTGTACTCGGACGCGATCCGTGGATTCAGCGGCCGCGACATCGAGGCGCTTCGGATGCACGCCGACCGGGTCAGTCGCGACCTGCGGATTGCCGAACTGGCACGGCTGAGCCAGAGTCAGAGCGAGCTGCTGGAGGTGTTGCGCAGCGGGACACACGATCTTCCCGCGCTCTACCAGCGAATTCGCGATCTAGCGCGCCATCTGGTGGATGCGCCATCCTTCGCGCTCGTGCTCTACTATCCACACAGCGACGAGGTGATTCTTGAGGTCACCGAACGCGATGGGTCCCCGCTGCCCCCCACGCGCCGACGAGCCGCGACTCTGCCCGCGTGGTGGAACCTCGTGCGAGCGGGCCACATGGTGCGCAACGTCAGCGCCGAAGAACGCGCCGCCCATCCTGAATTCGGCGTGCTTGGCTGGGGCGGAGATGCGCCAGTGGCATCGCTACTGGCGGCGCCGCTGATTACCGGCTCGTCGGTACTTGGCGCGCTGGTTGCCGCGAGTTCCAGCCTGGAAGCCTACAGCCCCGAACAAGCGCAACTGTTCGAGACGGTCGCACGCGCGAGCGCCATCGTGCTCGAAAATGGCCGCCTGACGGACGAGATGCGCCACTCTGTCGACCGCAATCAAGATAAAGCGTACCGGATGGCCGCGCTCAACGAAGCGGCGCTCGCCATCAATGCGTCACTCGATTTCGCGGCGACCGTGCAGGCGTTAGCCAACAAGGCGTCGCTTCTCACCTCCGCCGAATACTGCTCGGTGTTCTTGCTCAGCGACGATGGAACGCATCTGATCGCATCGGCCAGCAGCCGCTCAGGCGTCTCGCCGCAACGCCAGTCGCCGACCCAGGTGCCGCTGACCTGGAGAAATCTGGGCAATTTGCTGAAGAGTGGCCAATTCACGGTAATGGATCACCTCGATCAGGATTGGCAGGACAATACCAGTGTCGGGCGACTGCTCAAGGAGTACCAGATCTATAGTGGGCTGGTGCTGCCGATTCCTCATCATGTCGCCACCAACGTGAATGACGACGCGACTACGACCCCCGATGACGATGGTCCACGGGATCGCGATGAGTCTCTGGGCGTGCTATTTGCTTATACACCAGGGCAGCGTCACCACTTTTCGCCGACGGATATCGGGTTGCTGCAGGGGTTGGCCAGCCAGGGGGGCGCGGCCATCAGCAATGCCAGGCTCTACCAGAATCTCAAAGAGGCCAAGGAGAGTCTGGAAGAACTCGACAAACTCAAGAACAACTTTATTTTGACGATCTCGCACGAGTTTCGCACTCCGCTGACCACGATCAATGGCTATATCAGCCTGATTACTCGCCATAGTGAGAAGCTGGAGCCTGAGAAGCTGAACCAGTTTGGCAGTGAAATTCAGATGGCTACCGACAAGCTGGCGGGCATGATTGGCATGCTGGCCGACGCGAGCATGCTCGAGGAGCGCGCACTTGACGTGCGTATCGAACCGGTGAGCCTGCGGGCCATGGCGCAGCGTGCCATTGCTGGCCTGACCGAGGATCTCAAAGCCCGCATCTCGCTCGATGTGCCGGACGACGCGTGGGTGCTGGCAGATTCCGAGCGAATGCCGATGGTCATCTCGAATCTGCTGACAAACGCGGGCAAATATGCGCCGGGCTCACCATACCGGTTGGTGGTTCGGCGTGAATCGCGCGAGCAATTGCAGCGGAAGGGTAAGCTGCTGGGCCGCAAGGAGGCCGATGGCAAAGACGCGCGCAATAACGAGACGGTTCTGCGGACAGCACGCGCCCATGAACAATGGCTGGTGGCGCATGTGATAGACGCCGGGCCGGGAATCGTCCCTGAGGAGACCAACCGCATCTTCGACCGATTCGTGCGCGCGCCTCAATCGCTGACGACTCCCGTGCGCGGCACTGGCCTGGGACTCTGGATTTGTCGCGAGTATATCGAGGCGATGGGCGGCAGTATCTGGGTCGAAAGCACGTACGGCCAGGGCTCGGACTTCCAGTTTTGTCTGCCAGCAGCATCCGCGCCACCTACGCATTCAGCACCCTGATGTTTGCCGGGCGCGCAATACGCTATACTGGAACAGCAATCATGGAACTGATGCCGAAGCAGGCGAAAGCAGGCGAAACGGATGTCGCCACTTCGGTGGGCGATTGGCTCGACAGGTGCGCAATGCACGCCAACCATACAGCGAATAATACGCCAGACACTGACGCGGCAGAGGAAAGAGGATGACGCATGCCACACGCGCCGACGGTATTGATCGTGGACGACGACCCAGCGATTCGCAAGATGCTGGTTGAGGTTCTCTCGCTCGAAGGGTATCCCACCGAGACGGCAGTGAACGGGCGTGAGGCGCTCGATCTTCTCGCGCGCGGCGGTGCGCGTGTGGTGCTGCTCAACTTGCTCATGCCAGTGCTGGACGGCAGGGGTGTGATGACAGCGCTGCAAGCCGATCCTGCGGAGCGGGCGCGTCACAAGGTGATCCTTGTCTCCGCCGTTCATAACCTTGAGGGTGCGCGTGATCTTGAGCCGGATAGCGTGCTATCCAAGCCCTTCACGGTGGATCAACTGCTCAACGTGGTGGAGTCGGCCTACAATCCGGGTTGATGGTGGGCGGCTCGACGCGGCCCGCGATGGTCGGCATAATCGCCCCAGCCAATTTTCTCACCTCAGCGACGGCGATCCGCATGTGATGCGGTTTTTGGGCGATCGTGGGATTGGTGTATCTCATTGCGGGCTGAAGCCGTAAACAACCGCACGCCAGCTTCCGTCGTGCCACAGAGTGCACTTGGCGGTTTGCATGGCGTGCGCGCGAGATGCCTGGCAATGTGAGGTCGTCCTGAGCAACCAGTTCCGAAGAATCGCTAGTCCGCGTCGACGATCATCGGATTGCGAATAATGGGCGCCTTGCCGGTACGTGAACTGACCTGCGGCTGACCACCGCCAAATCCGCCGGCGCGTGGCGACTGCGGCTGCTCGCCCGTTTCGACGATGCTCATGCCCTGGCGCAGCATGTCGAGGTCGCGTAGGAAGCACGCAACCGCACTGGCCGCCGAGCCTTTAGTCTGCGAATTGTCGAAGCGCCGCGCCGTGTTGTCGGGGGTGTTTGGCGCCGGGCTGAACGCGTCAGAGTAGATCTGCTCCCAGCCGTTCCATCGTCCGCGCAAGGGCTTCCAGCCGAGTTGGCTGTCGCTGACAGCGCGCCACTTCTCCTCGGTAAACGACATCCAGTCGTCGAGCAGCCGCGAGTAGTTGGCCAAAAGGTCGCGCAACTCTTCGGAGCGTTCGTCCAGCCGCATGCTCGGTACCGGCTCGCGTCCGTAGCCCTGATAGTCGCTGTAGTCGTCGTCTTGCCGATAGCCAGATCCCAGGGCGCCCTGGGGATAGCCGCCGCCGTAGCCGCCCGCGAGGCCCACCCCCGCGTAGGCAAGCTGGCCTTCGTGCAGCGAGCCATCTTCGCCAGTAAACATGTCCGGACGCAACCCGCCAATGATGATCTCCTCAGTGCCCATCGCGTCCAGCAGACGCCACGCCAGCCGAGGGTGCCGTGCGGCCCAGAGGGCTTTGCGGGTGAGGTAGACGAACGAGAACGCGAAGTTGACCAGCAGCCAGATAGCGCCCTTGACCGCGATCCAGTTCAGGAGGCCGAAGATCGCCCACTCCACTGGTTTGGCGTTGGAGCTGCCCTTCTCGATCACCGTCAAGATAATGGCGACGAGCAGGCTAGGGTCACGAATGGGATTGATCAAACCAAAAAGACGGGAGCCAATTCCTCGTTTTCGCTCACCGTTTGCCATTGCGTTCCCCCTCCGCTCTCACGCGCTATCCATGCCACTTGAATCCAACGTTATCGATCAAAGCACTTGACCGTGCTGGCCAGGGTATTGCCAGGTGTTACGTCTGTCGCACCGTGTCGCTACGCGACCGCACTGCGTGGCGGCATCTTCCCCCCGCGCCAGCGCGTATTCTACGGCAAGGCGCGTAATGCCTACTAAAACTATTCTCACACAGTGACGGCAAAGCTTCAATGCCATTAGGCCATTCATCCCCCATGCAATAACGAAATGTGCGTGCTCGGTCCACCGACCACCCAGTAATAGTCCTGCGACTGTGGAATGCCAGTTCATTGCTTCAGATGGATGGTGAGCACGCCATGCCCGTCAGGGACCTGAGTGAAGGAGGCATAAGTGGCTCTCAAGCCCTCACGCGGAACGTTGCTCTGGGGCAGGCGTGTCCATGTCTGGGCAGGTGGCGTACAATGGCCTCAGATGCCCGCTCATCAGCCAGGAAACGGAGGCCTGACCGTGGAACCAATCAATATCGCGGAGTATGAGGCGATGGCATACGAAAAGTTGCCTCACGACGCGTGGGAATACTACATTGGCGGCAGCGACGACGAACTCACACTGCGCGCGAATCGTGACGCGTTCGCGCGTATTCGCCTGCGGCCACGGGTGTTGGTGGATGTAAGCCACATCTCGTTGGAGACTACCGTGCTGGGTGCTCACGTGCGCACACCGCTGCTGGTTGCTCCAATGGCATATCACGGCTTCGCGCATGTGGAGTGCGAATGTGAGACGGTACGCGGTGTGGGCGCCGCTGGCACATTGATGACCGTCAGCACTATGGCCAATCGTCCGCTCGAAGAGGTTGCCGCCGACGCGTCGGGGCCGCTCTGGTTTCAGCTCTATGTCTATCGTGACCGTAACGTATCCGAGCAATTGGTGCGGAGGGCAGAAGCGGCCGGGTACCGCGCGCTGGTGCTGACGGTGGATACCCCACGCCTGAGTCGGCGTGAGCGCGAAATCCGCATGGGCTTTGGCCTGCCGCCGCATCTGCACACGGCGAACTTCGAGGGCGCCGCTCGCGAACAACCGGGGCAGACGCCTGGAGCCTCTGGTCTGGCCGTCTACGCGACCGCGCTGCTGGATAGTTCGCTCACCTGGGAGGCGCTCGACTGGCTGCGGTCAGTGACGAGTCTGCCCATTGTCGTCAAGGGCGTGGTCACCGCCGAAGATGCCGCGCTGGCGGTGGAGCATGGCGCGCAGGGGATCATCGTCTCGAATCACGGCGGCCGCCAACTCGACGGCACGGTCGCTACCATCGAGGCGCTGCCTGAGGTGGTTGCGGCGGCCAACGGGCGCGTCGAGGTCTATCTGGATGGCGGCATTCGCCGGGGTACCGATGCGCTCAAGGCCCTGGCGCTTGGGGCACGTGCCGTGCTGGTTGGTCGTCCGGTGCTGTGGGGACTGGCCGCGAACGGTCAACAGGGCGTAACCCGCGTACTGGAACTGCTCGGCGCGGAACTGGAACTGGCGATGGCGCTGGCGGGCGCTCCCTCACTGGCGGCGCTCACACCGGCGCTGGTCCGTCTGCCCGGCTAGGTTAGCCATCATTCAACTTTGCGGGCGACAATCCGTATAGGGGGTGGGTCATCGCGTCCGTGGCTGATGGATGCTGGCTGTGCCTGTCATGCCTGTCATGCCTGTCATGCTGGATACGCGATGCGGCCAAGAGACACGCGGCATGTTACACTGCTAACACGGCCATGAGAACACGGGGCCGTTGGCGCAAGACCTGCGACACCTTGTTCAGCGCGCAGGAGGAGAGAATCTATGCCATTCTCGTCGGGAAACCCCTTAACGGATCCATTGAGTCCCGTCGCGATTACGACGCTGCTCACCGCGCTCGGCCTCAGCTCTACCGCTGGCCTGCGCGCCTATCTGCCGCTGCTGGTGCTCGGCATCGCCAGCGACATCCGTGGGCCGGACGGGCAGGCTCTCGTGCCCGTGCAGGACCAGTTCCACGTGTTGGGACACCCAATCGTGCTGGGCGTGCTGGCGATCCTCGTCATCCTGGAATTTCTCGCCGATAAAGTGCCGGGGGTGGACCACATCAGCGATGTCGTGCACACCGTCATTCGTCCGGCTGCGGGCGCGCTCATCATGGCTGGCAGCGCCAACACCTTGAGCGATACCAATAAGATTCTCGCCGCTGTCATTGGCGCGGCGATCGCCCTGGCGACCCATAGCGCGAAGGCCAGCACTCGCGCCGCAGTCTCGACGACGACCGCTGGTGTCGGCAACCCGTTCGCCAGCCTGATCGAAGATATCCTCGTGGTGGGTGTCATCCTGCTGCTGGTGCTGGCGCCTATCGTTGGCTTCATTGCTCTGGTGCTCTTGTTGATTCTGTTCTTCAAAGTGGTACGGGCAGCGTTCAGGGGCATGCGGCGCATGTTTGGCGGCGGCCAGCCACGGCCGTCAGGCGCCGCCGATGCGCCAAATGCGTACTCTGATACGACTGCGAGCTACAACCCATCGGATAGCTCGATTGCGCCATCGGCAACCACGTATCAGAGTGCCAATGCGCCTTCGCAGTTGCCGCCCATCTCAGGAGGCTTCGCGGCGAATACTCCGTATCCTCCTGACGCCGAGACAATTCAGCGTCCCCACTGATGTCTCTCGCTGCCCGGCGCGAGCATCGCGCTGAGTGCACAATCCGCCGCCCACCGCCAGCACAATGGTTGTGGGCGGTTGTCGTGCTTGCGCCCGATGGCGCGGGGACGCTACGCTCGGAGACACGACCACGTTGCCTCACACTCTGAAGGAGACTTTCGATGACCCGCATAGATGGACGCGCCAACGACGAGATGCGTCCGGTTACGGTGACGCCAGACTACATTAGCCATGCCGAGGGATCGGTACTGATTGAGTTCGGCAAGACGCGTGTGCTCTGCGTGGCCACCATCGAGGAAGGCGTGCCACCGTGGCTCACTGGCCGCGGTCAGGGATGGATTACGTCGGAGTATGCGATGCTGCCGCGCGCTGGAACCCAGCGGTCGCGCCGCGAGTCGGTCGCGGGCAAGATCGGCGGTCGCACCCACGAGATTCAACGGCTGATCGGGCGGTCGCTCCGGGCGGCGGTAGACCTGAAGGCGCTCGGCGAACACACGATCACACTCGATTGCGACGTGATTCAGGCGGATGGCGGCACGCGCACCGCCGCGATTACTGGCGCGTGGATTGCCCTGCAACGGGCGACGAAGCGGCTGAAGGAGCGCAAGGTGCTGCGGGTCGATCCTATTCGTGTGGGCGTGGCGGCGATCAGCGTGGGCATTGTCAAGGGCAATGCGTTGCTCGACCTGGCCTATGAGGAGGACTCAAAGGCGGAAGTAGACGCCAATGTGGTCATGACCAGCAAGGGTGAATTCATCGAGGTGCAGGGCACCGCCGAGGGCAAGCCGTTCACCCGCGCCCAACTGGACGAACTGCTGGCCCTGGCCGATGGCGGCATTCGCAATCTGCTGGAGATTCAGCAGAAGTACGCGGAACTCTAGCGCCATGGCAGCGACCGAAGCAGGCGCCGGGCGGCAAACGGCGCTGGTCATCGCGGCGCATCCCGACGATATTGAAAGTTGGTGCGCTGGGACGGTGGCCGGGTTGGTGCGGTCAGGCTG
>DAHUXT010000110.1 GCA_027307065.1 Ktedonobacteria bacterium | reverse complement strand
GGGCCCCGCGACGCTCGACTGCCCGCCGCTCGATCTGGATGTGGAGGACCATTCCACTATGGCGCCGCTCGCGGTCACGCTCACCAGCCAGGCGCTGCGCCATCTGGAGACTATCCTGGCGATCGAGGCGCTCCTTGCCGCGGAGTCGCTCGGCGTTCAGGACCCGTTCCCTCAGTTGGGTGAGGGTACGCGCACGACGTATGAGGCGGTGCGCTCGGCGCTTCACAGGGCGGGCGTTCAGCCGTCGGCAGCAGTCGCGGTTGAGGCCACACGCGCTGCCCTGCGTGGCGGGTGAGTCCGGCAAGCCTTCTTGAATATCGATACGGACGTTATCGCCGCCGGCCCGCCAGCACCAGCGTTCCCGCGCCGCCGATGAGCAGTCCGGCGATGCCTACTAGCGCGACCACCCACCCTGGTGTCCCCGACGCGGTGTTCGTCGTCGCGGCTGCGCCCGGCGAGGTTGTCGAGCCGCCGGAATCGCCTGGCTTCGCCGTCTTCCCGACATTGAAGATGAACGCGCCCACGGCTGGATCGCCGTCATCCAGCGAGACGGTGTGCCAGACCACCAGGTAGCTCTCGGAGTCGTCGCCGGTCATGGGTACGGTCATTGTTTTGGGGTCGCTCGTATTCACCGTGCCAGCCGACGTGCTGACCACCTTTCCCCGCGTGTCGTAGACCGTCAGACCGCTGCCTGCGGGGTTGACAGCCTCGCCAAAGTGTACCGTCACAACACTGGGCGCCTGAGTGACCGTCGAGTTTGCGGCGGGCGTCGAGCTCGTATATTTTGCGTGCGCGGATGCGGTCGGTGCCTGAACGAGTTGCGAGGCAATTGCGGCTGCGCACAACAGACCTGCTATCAGCACGACCGGCACAAGAGGCATATGGGAGGAACGGAGGGCGCGGACTTTCATGAATCACATCTCCTGGATGGATGCAGACGGCTCTCCAGTGAGCCGCTACAGATCATCCAGATAATAGCGAGCCATTGCCTCTCTGCACATCAGGCGTATACCCGATGCGGTCTGACAGTGGCCGGTACTACGCCCAGCAGGCACGCGACAAACCCAAAGCGCATCTTGAGCTTGATGCGACTTGGCATGAGGCGAACCGCCAATCGCTCGTTACGTATCCCGTTCCGCTTCCAATATCCACGCCTAATGCTCCAAAGCTGCCATTTCAAGTGCTCAGCACGGGAAATTGAGAGATTCAGATCGCCTGTTGACCTGCGGTGAGATATTATGACGGGCTGTCATGTTGATGCGAAGGTATGCGAACCTATGGGTGAACTCCGTTCTGTGCCAGATCTACTTGCGCGTTCAGACCGCTCATTTGCCAGGACGCAGCACCGTTTGTGCACGCTGAAGTTCTGGACCCTGGGGAATGGTCCTCGCTCCCTTCCTGGCACTGGCGCTGGTCAGCCTCGTTGCGATGCTCGTGCAGGCGCCATACTACGAGCATTTGTATGTGCAGGCACATTCGCACACTGCGCTCTATCATGACGCGCTCACGCATATCGACGGTGATTGGCCGGACAACGCCTTCTCACACTTCGACAATGGGGTCTATCACTTCCAACAATCGGAGAACCAGACCTACCTGACCTACGTTGTGGCACCTCACCGCTACGACCGGGTGCTCGTCGAGGTGAGCGGGCGAACCGGAGGGACATTCAATTTGGGCGGAGTGGGGCTCGCGATCTCCGGCCAAGGGATTACCTCACCGCTGCTCACGTTCCGGGTGACACCGGATGGCAGTTGGTGGATCGAAAGCTTGCCCAAGCTGGAGACCTACAAGGATCACAACTTCGTTCGCATTGGCGATATGAGCGCTATCCATCAGGGTTTTGGCGTTGCAAATCAAATCGCCGTACTGATAAATGGCCCCGACTTCACCTTTTATGTCAATGGACAATATGCCGCGGGCTACCACGACGACGCGCTCACGGGTGGTGAGATCTGTCTCTACCTAGATGTCACGAGCGACAGTGGAGACTTTAGCAACTTCGTCGTGTATCCCTTGTAGGGAGTAGCGCGACGCCTTGGCTGTTAATAGATTGACAACGACTCAAGATAACTCGTGGTGCGATTGAGCGACGACGTACAGACTGTCTAGCCGATGTCGCGTTGAGTATGAGCTGTATGGTCTGACAACGGCAAGGTGCACGCTCCATGAGAATCCTCCCATAATCGATGCGTTTCGAGAGATCAATGTCGCATATGCGGTACACTATGGATATTCATCTGTCTCAGCCGAAGGATCATGCGACCAAGGATTCTTTTGATGGTATTTGCGCATCTCGCGGAAGCCGCCCCCGATGCGGCGTCGCTCTGGCTCGCGTGGAATCTTAGCCCGACACTCGTGCTCGGCATTCTGGTGCTGACGGCGCTCTACTTTGGCGCGCCCGCGTGGCTGCGCCGCCGCTCCTGGCATACTGAACCGCTCACCCCGTGGCAGGTTGCCGCGTTTTCCAGTGGGCTGGTGATCCTGGTCGTGGCGCTGATGTCGCCGATCGATACTCTGGGCGATGAGTTCCTGTTCAGCGCGCATATGGTGCAGCACATGCTAATTGGCGTGGTCGCGCCGCCGCTGCTGCTGCTCGGTATCCCCGCGTGGATGATCGAGCCGCTGCTCGACTGGTCTCCATTGCGGCGAGCGATGCGCGCGCTAGCGCATCCGGTGCCCGCCTTTGGCCTGCTCAATCTCGATCTCTGGCTCTGGCATGCGCCCGCCCTGTACAACGCGACGCTGGCCAACGAGGCGATACACATCTTCGAGCATCTGACGTTTATCGTGCTTGGCGTTATCTTCTGGCTGCCTATTCTCTCGCCAACGCCGCTCATCCCGCGCATCTCACGACCGTTCGCCATCCTCTATCTCTTTGGCGGCTGTCAGCCGATGGTGGCGCTGGGCGCGTTGCTCACCTTCGCTACAGCGCCATTCTATACAGCGTATGTCGACGCGCCGCGCATCTGGGGGATGGACGCGCTGGCCGATCAGCAACTTGGCGGCCTGATCATGTGGCTGCCGACCAATATTCCTTACCTGATCGCGCTGAGCATCGTCTTCTTCAAGTGGGTCGGCGCGATTGACCGGCGCGAGCGTGAGGCTGTGGGCGAGTTCGAGGGAACGGATGAGGTCGTGACGGAGCAAGCGTCGCAGCCATCGGCGCATCCTATCGCGTAGAAGCTGTATGGGACCAGCGAACGCGGACCGTTTTTCGCCCACGCCGTAGATGAGCGTGGACAGGTGCGGTAGAATGGAACGGATTATGGGCGTTTGCGGGATCATAGACGTCATCGTATCGATACACCGGCTTACGGATACGGTATTCAAGCGATAATCGCGGATAGACGCGAGGAAACGCGGGTGGAGGATCTGGCGCATGGCGAAGAAGCGAAATACTCGAAGCGGGACGCAACGCGCAGTAGGCGGGGCATCTCAGCGTTCCGCGCAAGGAGTGAACACCTCCAGCGCGAGCAAGAGCGCGACGGCCACAGTAGCCCGGCCAGCGTCGTCGCCGTCGTCCAATGGTGTGGCGAAGGCGAGCAGCGCAACGGCGCAGAGTCAGGCTGATCGAGTCGCGGCAGCCCGGCAGCGGAATGCGGCGGCCCGGGCAGCGGCACAGCGGCGGCGCACGATGGAAGGCGGCTGGCTGCGGCAACGCTGGCCCATCCTGGCAGCTGTCGTCACGGTGGTGCTGATCATCGCCATCTTCTTCACCATCGCCCACAATGCCAGCTCTGGCTCGGCGTCGGTTGGAAGTGCGGTACCAGATCAGATCCTCAGCCAGGTGACGGGCGTCAGCCAGAGCACCTTCGAGAAGGTCGGCAAAGGCACTATCGCCAATCCATTCAAAATCGCGCAGGGCAATCCTCCAGTCAACAAGACGGCTGATGGGAAGCCCATCTTCTTGTATGTCGGCGCGGAATACTGCCCGTATTGCGCGGCAGAGCGGTGGTCAATGGTCGTCGCCCTCAGTCGCTTCGGCACGTTCAAGAATCTGACGCTGATGCAATCGAGCGGCACCGATGTCTATCCTAACACCAGCACGTTCAGCTTCCACGGCTCCAGCTATACCAGCAAGTATCTCGACTTCCAGGCGGTAGAGACGCAGACCCGCACTGCTGGCCAGACACTCGAAACGATGACCAGTGCCCAGAAAGCGATCTTCGACCAGTATGACGCGCCGCCCTACATCAGTTCGCAGTATGCTGGTTCGATCCCCTTCCTGAGCATGGGCAATCAGTATATCCAGATCAGCGCCGGTTTCATCCCTGACCAGATGCAGGGGCTGACGTGGCAGCAGATTTCGGACAAGTTGAACGATCCCAACAACTCGATCACGCAGAGCGTCGTCGCCAACGCCAACTACATCACGGCGGCGATTTGCCAGTTGACCAATTCGCAGCCCGCCAACGTCTGCACCGCGGCGCCGATCCCGCAGATCATCAGCGATATGAAGGCAGGGAAATAGCGTATGGCCGGTCTGCCAGCGACGGATTTCGAGAGTCTGGGCGCGCGACTCTGGCTGCTGACGCGCCGGGCGCCGGGTCTGGTGGCGATGCTGCTGATGGCGCTTGCGGGGCTGGGTGTCTCGATCTATCTGACCACCGTCCACTACCAGGGCGTTGCCCCCGTCTGCAGCACCACGGGGCTGATCGACTGCGCCAGGGTCACCAGCAGTTCCTTCTCGGTGCTGCCTGGCCCCGGAAAGATCCCGATCACCATTCCCGGCATGGTCTGGTTCGTGGTCAGCGGCGGCATGGCGCTGGTCGCGCTGCTGGCGATCTCGCTGCTAGGCGCGAGTGGAGCGGCGGCGCCCGTGTTGGCGGAGAAAGGCGTCTCACACCTCAGCTTTCTCAACGTCGGCCCTGGCGGCTCGGCAACGCTGATTCGCCTCGCATCTGGCACCGCCGTCTTGCTTGATGGCGGCCCGGATGGGCCCGCGCTAGAGGGAGCACTCGCTGGCCAATTGCCATTCTGGCAGCACACGCTCGATCTCGTAGTGCTGACCGATCACCGTGCTGGCGCAATCCGCGGGCTGGACGATGCGGCGACGCACGTGCGCATAACACAGGCGGCCGATGCCGGAACGCTCCGCCCCACACGTGAATATCTCGCCTGGCGCGATGCGATGACCCATGCGGGCGCGGCCTATACGCAGATTCGCGAGGGCGATCAGCTTCGGCTCGACGACACCTCGACGCTGACTGTGCTTGCGCCGCCACAGACGCTCTATCTCCAGCGGCAGGGCGCCACATCTGCCAGCGACGACCTCATTCTCCGGCTGGATACTCCGGGCCTCCGGGTGTTGTTCCTGGGCGCGGCCGATGCGTTCGCGCTCGACGCACTGGCAGGCTCTGGAGAGTCTCTAAGCGCCGATGTGGTTGAGTTGGCGCTTGTCCCCGGCGAGGCACTCGACCTGACTGGCGCGCTCGGTGACGTGCTGCGACTGGCGCATCCACGCTTAGTGGTCGTTTGCGACGCGCCAATAGCTCCCGACTCGGCGACGGCGCGCAGACGCGTGCATGGTGAGACGTGGACATCCGACGGCGATGCCGCCACAGCGCTCGGCGCGCTCATCTACCGCACCAGCGAGGCAGGCACAATCAGTCTCAGCGGAGACGCAAACGGCTGGAGCCTGGGTGGGTAGTCTCATAGAGTATCGAGTGTCGCCACGATCAGGCCGATGCGCCACCAAAGCGCTCCCACAGGCCGAGTCGTTGCAACTCCTGGCGCGCCTCGAAGCCGAACAACTCGCGGTCGATTTGGCGGCCCGCGCGCAATACGATTTCGCGCAGCATCTCGATACATTCAGCTTTGGTCCGGGGATCAGTCTCGAAGGGAATATGTTGCGCCAGTCGCTCTATCGCCTGCTGATCGTGCCAGTTATTTGGGGAATTCGCCATATGACTGGTCGCTTTCTTGCTGCGCGTAAGCGTCGTGCATCTGTCAACATGGTAACATGCGTGTCACCGTCAGAACAATCGGCGGCGACTCTATGGCAGCTTGCTCTCGACGCTGAGATTCGCTTCCCCCATTGCTCCTATGAATTCGGCATTTTCTTGACCCTGCGTGATGGCGGCATGTATGTTGTTGTCGCGTTGTCTTCCCAGTGATCTGTTGTCACTGGCGGGAGGATGAAGGCACGCGATTCACTGGCACACTCAGTCGGGCAGGAGGGGGAACGCTATGATATGTGATCAGTGCGGATCGGAGCGCCCACGGTCGGGACTATGTCCTGAATGCGGCGCGCCACCGCCAGGCACATACTCCTCCATGCGCGAATGGAAGGGACGAGGCGGCCCTGGCGAGAGTACTCGCGGTTCGCGGGGCGGCTCTAATATCTCGCGTCGCCCCGACGCGTCAGGACGGCGCGGGCGATCCGGTGGCAACTGGGGCAATGGCGGCAACGACTGGCAGGAAAACGACTACGACGACGAGCCGCCCGCAGGCCGCTCGAACCGCCGCAACCGCCGTCCCGCCGACAGCTATGATGAGGTTGATCTCGGTCGCGCGCTGGTGCCTGCCCGCAACGAAATGATGGCGCCGATGGACGCGAGCGCGGGTCTCCCCGCAGTTCCAGGGTTTCCACAGTCGGATGAAGAAGAGCGGGCGCTCGGCATGCGTCGTCCGGCATATATTCCCGCGACGAACGAGAAGCGCAAGAAGAAATTGAGTTCGTGGCGGGTCATCAGCGGCGTGCTGAGCGTCATGCTGGCGTGCATCGCATCGTGCGGCGCGGCAGGCATTCTCGGCCGGGATCGAATTGCGACCATATTTGGCAACCCGGTCAAACTGGTCGGGACGCAGATTCCACTCGACCTGAGCAACGTTCCAGTAACGCCAGTGGCCACGCCTGGGCCCGCCGCCAAGTCGCTGACTCAAGTCACGACCGCGCTGCACCGGCAAGGCAACTGCGTGCCTGTAGACCCAACTTCATACTTCCACAATGGCGATATTATCTGGGTCTTTGTCACCATGAAGACCCAGGCGCCTGGCCACGCAATCAGCGTCCGTTGGTTCCTGAACGGCACCTATGTCGATCCGCCTGTACAGGGACCCGGCCACACGGTCACCGTCTTGAAGGACGGTGAGGCGGGCGCGTGCTTCCAATTGCAGGTACCGACGCCAGGTGAAGGCACGGCGCGCCTCTATTGGGATCGCCCCGCAAACGACGTCGGCGATAATCCCAGTGATCCCGCGCTCATGGCGACCATTTACTTCGCGGTCGTGCCACCGGGATACGGGACTGTGACGCCGGGGGCCAATGGCACCACTGCGCCGACAGCAGCACCAACGGGCTCGCCATCCAAATAACACGTCACGCTCGAACTGACTGGCGCAGCCAGCGCACCAGCCAGACGTCGGCTCGCTGTAGACGAGAAAATGTTGCACAGGGATAAGAGGCAGGCAATGACCGGCTTTGATCCGCGCTTTCCGCCTTTCGGGGGATTTGGCGGCGACGCGAGCGACTGGGACGATTGGGATCCAAATCGCGCGCGGCGTGGCTACACCCAGCAGGTCCCTGCCATCCCAAAGCTGCCAGCGCCGCCAGATCCCGCGATCGACCTTCCTGGCATTGTCGCCCCACGCCCACAGGCCACCGGACTCGACGCGCTCGGCCCAGCCGGGTTGGCGCTCAGCGCGCGAGCCGAGAAAGAAGATTACCTTACCGTCAGATACGACATTCACGAGCCAGGATTCGTTGAGCTGTTCGACGCGCTCTTTGTGCCGCAATGGTCTACGCCCTTTGGCCGTCTGCTGCTGAGCGTTTTTCTGACATTGCCACGCGATACTGGCTGGCAGGTGCTCGATGTCGGCTGCGGCACGGGCTATCCTACGCTCGAATTAGCGCGGTTTCTTGGCCAGGACTGCGACCTCGCGGGGATTGACATCTGGGAAGAGGCAATCTTGTTGGCGCGGCGCAGGGCCAGTGAGGAATGGCTGCGCAATGTCACGTTCGTCGCGGGCGATATTTGCGCCTCCGACCTGCCCGAAGGCAGTTTCGATACTATTACCTGCAATCTCTCGCTCAGTAGTTTCGACGATCCGCGAGCGGCGCTGGGAGCCATGTGGCGGCTATTGCGCTCTGGTGGCCAACTCATTGTGACGACGCCGTTGCAGTCTGCCATGCGCGAATTCCTCGATACCTATCACCTGACACTGCGCGACCTCAAGCTGCACGACTACATGCGGGAGTTCGGCGCGCAGGTGGCTGCGAAGCCAACGATTGACTCCGTTCAGCAATTGGTTGCCCAGTCGGGTTTCACTATCCGTCGCGTCGTGACCGATACCTTCGCGCTTCGCTTCCCCGATCCGCGGGCGTTCCTCACATCGCCGCTGGTGCAGACGCTCCACTTTGCGGCTTGGCGTGATATCATCCCCGACATGACCATCCGCCGGCTCGTCTTTAACGAGGTTGAGCGGCGACTCGGCGTGCGCGCACACGCCAACGGTGGCGAACTGGTGATGCATGTGCCGATGTTATGCATCTCCGCCGAGTGCCCATGACACGCCGCGACGACGCCGCGACTACAGCGAACGCTGATGGTGGTTCGATTCGTCTTGACTCATAGATATGAGTGCCACCTAGCGTCGTGCTAGCATGACATGAGAGAATGGCGGCGGAGGGCAATGGCATGGTTGAAGGCACAGCCGGGCGTCTGAAATACGCTGGCAAATGGGGCGCGGTGCTGCTCCTCGCGGTAGCCGTACTGGCTGGACTGGTAGCCCTGCCCAACGCTGCGCCTGCGCACGCGACTTCCCGTGGTGTCAAAAGCGCGCGCACCCTGGCGTCGCTCCCACATTTGAGTGGGTCATTCGGACCATCGCCACGGGCGATTTTTACACCGCCCTCGCCCTACGCGCAGCAGATTCCCGCCGACGCGCCTAGGGTCTCATCTTCTGCCGCGTATTTGATGGACCCCACAACTGGCGAGGTATTGTACGCCAACAACGCCGCGACTGAAGTCGCCATGGCCAGCACCACGAAGATTATGACCGCGATTGTGGCGATCACGTTTGGCAAAGTCGACCAGCGCATCACTATCGGAGCCGATGCCGTCAAAGAGCAGAACGGCGTGAATAGCATTGCCGACCTCCAGAAAGGGGACGTGCTGACCCTGCACGATCTGCTCTACGCGCTGCTGCTGCCGTCGGGCGACGATGCCGCTGTGGCCATCGCCGATGGCGTCGCCGGTTCGCAGACAAACTTCGTGCGGATGATGAACCTGGAGGCGGCGCTGCTGGGCCTCGACCACACTCATTATGCCAACGTCCACGGGCTGGACGCTCCCGGACACTACACCACCGCTGGCGATCTAGCGCGCCTGGCGCGCGTAGCGATGGGTTTTACGCTCTTTGCCAGCGTCGTCAAAACGCCCACGTACGTCGTGACCACTGCGCTACACGGCGCCTACACGTGGCACACGACCAACGAACTGCTGATTACCCATCACCTCTACCAGGGAGCAATCGGCGTCAAGACGGGGCATACCGGCAATGCGGGCTTTTGCCTTGTTTTCGCGGCCACCCGCAACGGAGCGACGCTTATCGGCGTGTTGCTCGGTGAGCAGGACCAGAGTGGCGAACAACGATTCTCGGATGCCACGGCGCTGCTCAATTGGGGATTCGAGCGCGAGCAGAACGTCAACCAGTGGATAAACGCGATCGCGGGCAAGCATTGAGCTCGCTCAGGCGTCTGGTTCGCCACCGAAAAGGCGCTGACGGGCGAGGAGCGTCTGCTTGAGCAGCATCAGGTTGGTCAGTTGACAGACACCGCCCGGCACGGGACTGAGCGCGCCCGCTACCCTGCGAACACCCGGCGCGTCGACATCGCCGACAATCGAGCCGTCGACCGTCACGTTGATGCCTACGTCGATCACCGTCGCGCCCGCTCGCACCATGTCCGCCGTCAACAAGCCCACCTTGCCGACCGCCACCACCACGACATCGGCCTCGCGGGTCTTCTCGGCGAGATTGCGCGTATAGATGTGGCAGACCGTCACTGTCGCGTCGCGGTGCAGCAGCAAAAACGCGAGCGGCTTGCCGAGCACATTGCTCGCGCCAACCACCACTACCCGGCGTCCATCGAGCGGAATCTCGGAGCGGTCGAGGATTTCGAGCACGGCGGCGCAGGTCGAGGGTACAAAGGTGGGCAGCCGAAGAAACAGATTGCCCGCGCTCCGAGTGCTGATGCCATCTACGTCCTTGCGCGGATCGATGGTCTCCGCCACGAGCCGCTGCGAGAGATGCGCTGGCAGCGGCAGTTGCATCAAAATGCCGTGGATCGACGCGTCGGCGTTCAGCGCCTCGATACCTGCCCGCAGTCCCGATTCATCGATGTCATCCGGTAGCACCAGCGCATTGGCGTGTACCCCGATGCGCTCGGAGGCGCGCAGCAGCGCCCGCGTATAAATCTCGGATGACGGATCCTGCCCCACCCGCACAATCGCCAGGCCAGCGGCCACCCCGAAGCGCTGATCATCGCTGGCGGCCATTGCGCGAAGATCATCAAGCACAGCCTGGGCAATCTGCTTGCCGTCGAGAATCCGCGCCGTCATGGCTCCAGCCCCATCCGCCGCCGCACCATCGCCAAAGTCGTTTGCGCAAGGGTGCTCGCCAGCGATTCAAGCGCCTCCACCTGCTTGCGCGCATCACTTGCGGCGACCGCATCCCGGAGCAGCACAACATTTGCGAGCACATTCAACCCTGCGGATCGGGTGGCAGCTTCGCCCAGAATCGCGGCACAGCCCGCGTCACTCGCCACGGCCGCGTTGCCAATGCGCGCTAATTCCTCCGCGAGCGTGAGCACATCGCACGCTGTTGACATCACCGCCAGTGGCGGGCGCATCGCCTCGACGAGCGCCTGTTGAATCGCCGTCTCGCGTCCAGCGCGCTCATCGTCGTCGGACTTCGGCAATTTATAGGCGGCGGACACCGCCCGAAAAGCGTGCTCGTCGTCGTCCATGAGTTGGAGCAGCCTGGCACGCGCTAGCCGCAGTCGCTCGATTGCATCGCGGACCCGCTCGTCGACCGCCGCGTCTTTGGGACGGCCAACCGTCAGTTGCGCCACCATCTCCGCCAATGCTGCCGCCAACGCGCCAGCCAACGCGCTCGCCGCACCGCCGCCAGGCGCAGGCGCGCTTGACCCCAGCGATTCCAGAAATGTTGTTAACGAAACATCGTCTGCCATGTATCGTCCTATTCACTGAATGAGTTACGGGCGGTATTGTACCATTGGAAGCAGTGCCGATGACCAGCCCGATGACTA